>JAURWD010000196.1 GCA_030655145.1 Ferruginibacter sp. | reverse complement strand
CCCTGTACAAAAAGTTGCCCGACAAGTATTGATGTTCCGAAGTTTATAAAACAAATTTCTACAGAAAATATCAAGGGTTCTGCTTACACTATTTTGTCGAGCAACATTTTCGGCGCCGGGTGCAGCAAGGTATGTCCCGTTGAAAAATTATGTGAAGGAGCCTGTGTATTTAACCTGATGGATGAAGCACCCATACCAATCGCAAAATTGCAACGCTATTCCACCGGTATTGCCCTTGACAACAAATGGCAACTATTCACCCGCAAGCCAGCTAGCGGGAAAAAAGTAGCGGTGGTTGGGGCAGGCCCGGCGGGATTAAGTTGTGCGCATGCGCTTAGCCGTGAGGGTGTGGATGTTACCATTTATGAAAAAGAAACCCGTGGCGGTGGCTTGATGACCTACGGCATCGCTGCCTACAAAGTGACGCCACAGTTTTGTACCGATGAGGTTAACTATATCACTTCAATTGGCGGCATCGACATCAAGTATAACCACGAACTAGGAAACGAGATCGTGCTTCAACAATTACTGCAAAACTATGATGCGGTCTACCTGGGGATCGGTGTTGGTTTGGCACGTGACCTCGACATTCCCGGGGAAAATTTAAGCGGCGTAACCGATGCCCTGCAATTTATTTACGACATCCGGACCAACCATTTTTCAACCGTGCCCGTTGGAGATAAAGTTGTCGTGATTGGCATGGGCATGACGGCCATAGATGCGGCAACGCAGGCAAAAAGGCTGGGCGCAAAGGAAGTAACGTTAGTGTATAGACGCACTGAAAATGAAAAGCCATGTACCCAGGCAGAATTGGACATAGCGAAACTGGATGGCTGTAAAATGACCTGGTTGGCCGCACCAAAAGAATTAATCGGAGTCGCGGGTAAACTTACAAATCTCACTTGTAGTATTATGACCTTGGGAGAACCTGATGCCAGCGGACGCCGTTCACCGGTAGATACCGGTGAAACATTTTCAATGGCGGTGGACATGGTGATAAAGGCAGCCGGGCAAATGCCTTTTGAACAATTGGTAAATAGCAGCCAGTTACACCACAAAAATGGAAAAATCATTGTTGATGAACTTGGCAATACGAACATCAAAGGCGTCTTCGCAGGCGGCGATGCCGTGAACGGAGGTAAAGAAGTCGTTGATGCAGTTCAGGCAGGAAAAGATGGCGCGGCGGGAATTCTGAAATTCCTAAATGTTGAAGTCAAAGTGGAAAAAATGATAGATGATAGATGATAGATGATGAGGATAAATGATGGGTGATAATTGATAGATGATAGATTTGAATTGAGCGGCCAAATTTCTTTTACTTGTAAAATAGTACCCATGATAAAAGAGAATAAAATACTTGAATTGTCATTCAATTTTTCTTGGAGATAATTCACCTGTATAAGTTCCTTCAGCAGAATAAAGAATTTGTCATCTCAAAGCAATTGCTGCGGAGCGCAACAAGTATTGGTGCGAATGCCGAGGAAGGAAATGGAGCACAGACAAAGAAAGAATTTATTTCGAAGATGTCTTTGGCGTCTAAGGAAGCGAGAGAAACGAAATATTGGCTTCGCTTGTTGCAGAAAAGTCAACTTGTTTCGAATGATTACACGCCTTACCTTTTAACAATAGAACAAATTAGTAACATACTCACCCGAATTGTAAAAACCTCCCAGGAGAGTTTGGAAGAATCAAAATAATCTGCATCTGGCATTTAACATTTATCATTCAACATTCATCATTTTTCTATGCCTTCATTAGCTTCATCTTTTCTCAACATAAAATCTCCCAACCCATTTTGGTTGGCAAGCGCCCCTCCAACGGATAAAAAAATAAATGTGCTCCGGGCATTTGAAGCCGGGTGGGGTGGTGTTGTTTGGAAAACGTTAGGCAGCCAGGTAAAGAATGTTTCCTCGCGTTATTCGGCTGTAAATTTTAACGGTACCCGCGTGATGGGATTTAATAATATTGAGCTCATCAGTGACCGCCCGCTCGACATCAACTTAAAAGAAATAGCGGAGTGTATCCGCCTTTTTCCCGACCGGGCAATGGTGGTATCACTCATGGCGGATAACGATCGCGAAAGCTGGCATGAACTCATCAAAAAAGTAGAGGATACCGGGGCACATGGTCTTGAATTAAATTTTGGTTGCCCGCATGGCATGACCGAACGCGGCATGGGCGCTGCGGTCGGGCAAGATCCCGAGATCGCCAAAATAGTTGTTGGATGGGTGATGGAAAAAGCTACTATTCCTGTCATTACCAAACTGACACCTAATGTTCATTCCGTTGTCCCCGCCGGGCGGGCTTGTGTTGCTGCAGGTACGCAGGGATTGTCGCTCATCAATACCATTCAATCGGTAACTGGAATCGATCTCGATACACTGGTGCCCAATCCTTACGTGGCAGGTAAATCAGTCTTTGGAGGTTACTGCGGCCCGGCTGTGAAACCCATCGCACTTAAAATGCTTACAACGATCAGCCAGGATGAAGTAACCTCTAAAGTTCCCGTTTCGGGAATCGGTGGTGTGAGTACCTGGCGGGATGCCGTGGAATTTATGCTATTGGGTGCCACCAACGTGCAGGTTTGTACGGCCGCTATGAAGCACGGATTTCGCATCGTTGAAGACATGTGTGATGGAATGAAAAACTGGATGGATGAAAAGGGCTACGCAACGGTTGACGATTTTATTGGTAAGTCGGTCGAAAAAATAACGCATTGGGAAGACCTCGATATCAATTATCATCACATCGCAAAGATCAACCAGGATAAGTGTATTCATTGCGGGCTTTGTTATATTGCCTGTGAGGATGGCTCGCATCAATCTATCCATCTTGAATACGGAAAGCCATATAACAAATACACGGTGAAAGAAGAAGAATGTGTGGGCTGTAATTTGTGCCAGCTCATGTGCCCGGTGACCGATTGCATCACGATGGAAGAACACCGCGTAGCCCCGGAATACCTGAACTGGAAAGATTACCAGCGCCTGGGTCTGCCGTTGAATGATCATTAGTTGCTTACGCGAATTTCAACAACCATTGTTGATCACCTCAAGTTTTTTGCCTGTATTTTTCGATAGATTTATTTGGCACCTTCCTGACGAAAGCATCACGCAATCCATGCAAACTCCTCGACTGAAAATACTGGTAATAGGTAGTTCAAATACGGACCTGGTTGTGCGCACCCCGCGGTTTCCGTTGGCCGGAGAAACGATTCTTGGTGAAGAGTTTTTTATGACGCCGGGCGGAAAAGGAGCTAACCAGGCTGTCGCTGCCGTGAGACTTGGTGGGGATGTAACCTTCGTAACCAAGATTGGGAAAGATGTATTCGGCAAGTCAACCTTAACCGCGTTAGAACGGGAAGGAATCGGTACCGAAAACGTAGTTGAAACAAGTGAGCATCCTTCCGGTGTGGCTGTCATCACTGTTGATAGCAAGGGTGAAAACACGATTGTGGTCGCTTCGGGCGCCAATATGCTATTGCTGCCGGGAGATATTTCTTCCCAACTTATTGACGCGGCTGACATCATCCTTTTGCAGTTGGAGATACCGCTTTCAACAATCGAATATGTGGTTTCAGTAGCAAACACCCGCGGAACACCGGTCGTGTTGAATCCAGCTCCGGCCGCACGCTTGCCGGATATGATCTTGAAAGGATTGTTTCTTATTACGCCGAACGAAACCGAAGTTGAAACCCTAACCGGGATCAAGCCGGCTACGCTCGCTGATTTAAAAAGTGCAGCGAACTTCCTTTTACGTAAAGGTGTAAAAAATGTCATCATCACCCTTGGTGAACGCGGGGCCTTCCTCATGAACGAAGATCATGCATTGCTGGTTCCTTCCCCGTTGGTAACACCGGTCGATACTACCGCGGCAGGAGATGTTTTCAACGGGGCATTGATTACAGCCCTGGCGAATGGGATTGATCTGCCGCAGGCCTGCGACTATGCCTGCCGGGCGGCAGCGATCTCTGTTACAAAGCGTGGAGCCCAAACAGCTGCACCTTATCAAAACGAACTCTAACTACCAGTTATGGATAAACGCACTCCAATTATCATCGATTGTGATCCCGGGCATGACGATGCCATCATGTTAATGCTTGCGGTTGGATGCAGGCAGTTTGATATCCGGGCGGTAACCACTTGTGCGGGAAATCAAACCCAGGATAAAACACTTTTAAATGCATTGCGAGTGCTGACATTGATAGGTGAGGAAGTGCCGGTTTACCGCGGCTGCGAAAAGCCATTGTTTCGTAACCTGGTCATCGGCGACTATGTCCACGGAGAATCTGGTATTGACGGAACGGAATTACCAGCGCCGGGTTTTGCAGCCAAGACCGGATCAGCCATCGCCGCAATCGCAGCGATCCTCGAAAAAGCCACAGAACAAATTACGATCGTAGCCACTGGTCCGCTGACAAATATCGCTTCTCTTTTTCTTGCATTTCCAGAACTTAAACCGAAAATCAAACAACTGGTTTTGATGGGCGGTGGCATCACCCGGGGGAATTACACGCCGCTCGCCGAATTCAATATATACATTGACCCGGAGGCTGCGGCTATTGTTTTCAATGCCAGTGTTCCGTTGGTGATGTGTGGCCTCGACGTTACGCACAAAGCACTTTTTTTCGAAGAGGATATTGAACGCTTTCGCGGGATGGGTAACCGCACCGGTAAAGCAGTCGCGGAACTTGTGCAATTTTTTTCCGTCTTCTATCGCAGCAACCGGCCGGAATTAGGTGGTGGTGCTGCACTTCATGATCCCTGCACCATAGCCTGGCTACTTGAGCCCAGCCTTTTTAAATCGAAGCCTTGTTTTGTTGATGTCGAAACCCAGGGGAAATTAACAACCGGCGCCACTGTCGTTGATTTTTACAACCTGTTGAAAAGGCAGCCGAATACGGAAGTGATATATGATGTTGACCGGGAGGCATTCGTCAATTTACTCTTCGCTTCAATCCAATCATTGCCCTAATAACCTTACAACTAAATACATTTCTCTGATCAGAACTCAATACTACCAGCTACGGGTACACGCTTTTTCAGTGGGCATGTAGCAGCACTTCATCCTTGGGAATCCTCTAAAAAAATAACCCGTATTTTGTTATCTTCATTTGTGTCTCTTTAAATTTTTTGGAGATAAAATGTTGCAAAGATTTCCTCGTAGGTTACATCCAATAAAAACGACTTGACTTTACAGTATGTTTCAAAATGAATTATTATGAAAATCAATTCTTCCCGTCTTCAGCAGCATTTTGAATCGATGAGTGAGATAGGTAAGATCGGCGAAACAGGCACCTGCAGACCGACAGCCACGCCACTTGAAAAAGAGGCCTTCACCCTGGCTGCATCCTGGATGGAAGAAGCGGGCATGACGACACATATAGATGCTTTCGGAAATCTCATTGGAAGGCTGGAAGGGAGCAACGCTGCACTGCCCGTGTTGATGATGGGGTCGCACCTCGATTCGCAACCATATGGTGGACGCTTTGACGGTGTCGCCGGCGTGTTATGCGCCATTGAAGCAGTGAAAACGCTTGCTGAAAAAGGCCTGCATCCGGAACGAAGCGTAGAGATCATTTCTTTCGCCGACGAAGAAGGCTGGCGTTTTAATAAAGGCTTATTTGGCTCCCGCGGTATTTTGAATAAACTGGAAGCCGGTGAACTGCAGCGGACCGATAAAGATGGCATTACCCGCGAACAGGCACTCAGGGATTTTGGTTGCGATCCGGAAAACTTTGCGGCATCGGTTTACCCACCGGGCAGCATTCATTGTTTTTTAGAATTGCATATTGAGCAGGGCCCTATTCTTGATCTGGCAAATCTCCCACTCGGTGTTGTTTCCGGAATTTCAGGCCCTCTCTGGCTCACAGTGAAATTGAAAGGGATGGCCGGGCACACAGGCTCCGTGCCAATGGCGATCAGGAAAGATGCACTCGTCGGCGCGGCAGAGATCATCATTGCCGTAAATGAAATTGCGAGCCAGGTACCAGGCGCCCCCACCGTCGGAACTGTTGGCACCATCACCGTTTTTCCTGCCTCGAGAAATATCATTCCAGAGGAAGTAACCTTCACCATTGACCTTCGTGATATTGACCTGGAAAGACGCAATCGATACGAGCTGCAATTACGTCAGCGAATCAGCGATATTACAAGTAAACATTCGCTGACTTACGAAATAAGTGAAGACACGAACAACGAGCCGCGCTACTGCGCAGACTGGATAAAACAGATCATACACGAACAATGTGCAGCACTCGGGCTCAACACGCCAGAATTGATGAGCGGACCTTTTCATGATGCCATGGCCTTGTCGTACGCCTGCGATTATGGGATGATCTTCGTCCGTTGTAAGGATGGGGTCAGCCACAATCCACTTGAATTCGCAAGCTATGAAGACCTGGCGCTCGGGACCGAAGTTTTGTATGGCACTATGCTGAAAATACTTGCGTTATAAGTCTGGCTCCCCGGCACTGGCAAGGTTCAGCAAATAAATATCTTCTGCATCCAGCTCCAGCTGGACAGCTTTTTTCAGGTCAGTTAATTGCGCTGTATTTGTAGCACTCGCGATGGGAGCGGATACAGATGGGCGAGCTATCAGCCAGGCCAGCGAAATGGTGGCGGGAGTTGTTTCATATTTACCCGCAACCTCGTCGAGCGCAGCAAGGATCTTCATTCCCTTTTCGTTGAGATATTTCTTTACACCACCGCCCCGGGCACTTTGACCAAGGTCAGCTTCTGTTCGATACTTTCCTGTTAGAAACCCTGCGGCCAGCGAAAAATAGGTGATCACGCCCAGGTTATACTTCAGGCAAATTTTTTCCAGGGTTGTTTCATAGAGCGATCTTTCCATTAGGTTGTAATGCGTTTGAAAGCATTGATAACCGGTGAGGCTATTTGCAGCACTCACTTCGATTGATTCCATCAGGCGTTCCGCGTTCAGATTTGAAGCGCCTATCCAACGAACTTTTCCTGATTTTTTCAGATCTTCGTACGCACGAAGCGTCTCTTCGAAAGGCATTGCCGGATCATCCCAATGCGACTGGTATAAGTCGATGTAATCAGTTTGTAACCGCTGCAAGGAAGCATCAACGGCGGCATGAATGTAATTTTTCGAAAGGCCTTTTTTGCCCTCGCCCATTTCTGATCCAACCTTGGTGGCGATGATCACCTGCTCCCGGTTTTTTCTTTCCTTCATCCAATTCCCGATGATGGTTTCCGACTCACCGCCCGTATTTGCCGGCACCCAGGTTGAATAGGCATCAGCCGTATCGATCATGGAAAAGCCATCCGCGACAAATGCATCTAAAAGTTCAAATGATTTGGTTTCATCGATCGTCCAACCGAAAACATTCCCTCCGAAGACAAGGGGCTGGATCTCAATATCTGTCTGACCAAGTTTTTTCGTTTGCATACATTATTTTTTAATTGCTGATTGGATAAGTACAAATTCAGTGCCTTTCAGCTCTTGCGAATGATTACATGCCCATACCACCTCAAGCCTTCAAAGGCCCAGGCAAAAAGAGGATCATCCGAATAGCTCCTCGATTAAGCTAGTAATGGGAAGAATGCGTTAAAGTCGGGTTGAAAAGACGTTAGGAAACGAAGCGCAGAATCAGCCACCAGCCGGCTGTTGTAAGAAAGGAAAGCAGGATGCCGATACCAATCACCAGGTTTACAACCTGCGGGTCCAGGTCGTATTCATCTGCTACGATTCCCGCGGTGAGCAAGGTTGGCATTGCAGCTTCAAATACACTTACTTGTGCAATGGACCCACGTACGCCCATGACCAATATAAAAATGAAAACAATGGCTGGAGATACGATCAATTTGTAAAATAAAGCGACGGAAATATGTGAAAGGTTCCGGCGCCATCCATCCAGCTTTATTTGAAAGCCAATGGAAAATAATGCAAGCGGGCCGACGGTAGCGGCTAGTTTTGTGAATAACGGGTCAAGGGGAGAGATGTCAAAAAAATGTGGCAGGGTGAGCGCAGCAATGCACCCTAAAAACGGGGGGAATTTGAAAATTCTCCGCAGGATAACTGCTGGCGTCAACGCCTCTTTCTTCGAGGAATGAACCGCGACTATCACCCCGGCGGTGGCAAGGATCATAAAATTTACCTGGTCATAAATAATTGCGATACCGAGTAGTTGCTCACCATAATAGGCGGCGATGAGGGGGAAGCCGATGAACGTTGTATTACTGAGTCCCGCAGCCAACTTTAAACCACCTTCCGTTTTTTTATCGAGCTTTTTTATCACCGCGTACAACCGCATCGTCAGCCAGGCGCCAAGCCAGACCAACACAGGTGCAACGGCTGGAACAATTAGGTTTGTGCTCCACTGAATATGTGGAAGGTACTTGAATGAAACTGCCGGCAACGCGAGGTAAATGATCCAGGCATTAATGCCCTTATGCGCATCTGCCGGTAAACTGCCCGACTTACGGAAAAGCATACCCGCAATCATACAAATCCCGATAATCAGGAAGTTAACCATAGCCCTAAACTTTTAGACGGGGAAACTTTCACAGTCAGCTGTAAAAATAACGAGAAAGAATTTACATCGCCACTGCTGGTACCTGGCAAACACAAGAGAAAACATCGTTACATAAAAAAGGCGGTATAGAAATACCACCCCTTACGATTGCCTGCTTTGAAAGACGTCACGGATGGATTCGAACCATCGTAAAAAGTTTTGCAGACTTTAACCTAACCACTCGGCCACGTGACTGATGTTGTTGAAAAGAAATTTATTTGCCAGTTGTCGATGGTTGCTGACAGGCTGTAAAAGTAAACGGAATTAATTAGTCTACCAAAATAGTAGACTTATAATTTTTGATTATTTTTTGAGTAAGAAAAAAGCCTCACTGGATAGCGAGGCTCACAAAAATGTAAGGTATTTTTTATGCTACCGCAGCTTGAGCCGCTCCCTTGAAATTCTTTATCAGGTCGTGAGCCGTCTGTAGCGATGTTTGTTGTTCCTTTATCAGCGATCGGATGGAAGATCCAATAGTTGCTGGAGATTCCAATGCGAGCAGGTAAGCTTCCTGCGCTTCCGCTTCGTTGTGGTCGCAGGAATCCAGGATGCCATACCTATCGTGACCAGAATAAGTAGACTTTACGTGCATCCATGCCCGGTAGACCTTACCCTGGTTCGTGGAGTCAGCAGATGCTTGTCCCCCGGAAAAAACCACGACCTCTTTCAAGGCTGCCGCGTATTGCTTGCTATCATTTGCCATGCTCCGAAAGATCGCTTGCAGATCTGCATCCGCAGAATCAAGTTCAGAAGCCGCCAATTCGTATCCTTTTACCCTGTTATGATTGATCTCAACTAGGTCATTTAATAATTTCACTACACTATTATTCTCCGCCATATAAATTTTATATAATCAAGCTTGTCCTAAAATAATGCCATTACACCGCAAGCGAGAACGTGCAAAAAATCTTTTACTATTTTTAAAAACCCTCAACAAAAGGGAAATATTGTCTACACGACTGCTGTAGAGACCTTTACCCTGGAAGTAAAATGAGTTTTATATTGTAAAGTCACTTTTGTAACTTCATATCAGCACGTTGTTCGATTGACTGCACGGTTTGAGTAACTCTTTAACTTAACAAAAACTGATTTATGAAAGTAGCTGACATCTTAAAATCCAAGGGGAGCAACGTTTACGCGGTTTCCAGCAGCGTTACTGTCTATGATGCTTTAAAAACAATGGGCGAAAAAAACATCGGCGCCTTGTTGGTAATGGACAACGAGGAACTTCTAGGGATTTTTTCAGAACGCGATTATGCCCGCAAGATCATCCTGAAAGGAAAAAACAGTCATGAAACACTCGTGAAAGAGATCATGACGGAAAAAGTAATTTCCGTGGTCGCCAATGATGAAATTGAAACCTGTATGGAATTGATGAGTGGAAAACGCATCCGCCATTTACCCGTAATGAATGGAGAAAAAGTGATAGGGGTAATATCCATTACCGATGTTGTTACCGCGATCATTGCGGCTCAAAAAGAAACCATTTCACTCCTTCACAATTACATTTCGCAATAAGTTTTGTCGATATTTTTTTCAAAGTCCCTGCGGGGACTTTTTTGTTTTATACAATGCCTGCAAGTTCGAGACTGCGCCGGCTAATGTTGCGGTATTCAATGTCTTCGACGATTGCGTCCGGGCAAAGGATCAGCGAAACTCCCGGCTGTTTCCACCAATTGTCTTTCGCTAATTTCTCCGCATGGATTACTCCAATTAACCAACTGGAATTAAATTCATTGTGCCATTCTTCTATCCATTCAAAATCGCTGTTATTGATCTTATTGATATGATCTACGCTGATAAAAACCTTGAGGTAAAAATCATTGGTGAGTGCGATCCCGCTCTGCGCATTGATCTTGCGGTATTCGTATTTGTAATTGTACCGCAGGGCTGAAATGTCACTTAACACCGCTGAAGCGGTGGGAAATGCCCCGGCTCCACGACCTTTAAAAAAATGCATGTCCGCAAAACTTCCTTCCGTGATCACCCCGTTAAATTCATCGTGCACATGGTACAGGTCATCCGTTGGTTTTACAAATTGTGGTAGTACAAAAGCCGCCAGTTTGCCGGTTTTTAGTTTCTGCGCCTGGGCCACCAATTTGATGCTGTATTTTTTCTCGGCTGCGACAATGGCATCCTGTACAGAAATATTTTCTATCCCAGTAAAAAGAAAATCATTTTTTGTTGCGATCACTCCAAACGAATGAGCCAGGATGATGGATAATTTATGAGCTGCATCGAAGCCGGCAATATCAAGACGCGGATCGCTTTCCGCAAAACCAGCCTGCTGAGCGAGCAGCAAGGCCTTGGTAAATTCCAAATGCTCGGAGAAAATTTTTGAAAGAATAAAATTAGTAGAGCCATTAATAATTCCCCGGAAGCAGCGCAACAGGTCGTTATCATAATATTCTTCAAGATTGCGAATGATCGGCATACTTGCACAGCAGGATGCCTCATAAAGAAACGGCACCTGGTGTTTTTGTTGCAGTGCCAGCAATTCGACAAAATGCTCCGCGATCATCTTCTTATTGGCACTCACCACGGCCTTGCCATTTTGCAGTGCATTCTTCACGATTACGAAGGCTGCATCCGCATCATCAATAAGTTCTACGATCACGTTGATCTCGCTGTCTTCCAGTAATTCACTACCATCTGTTGTGAAATTCTCCGCAGCTATCTCACGTTTCTTGTAAGCATTTTTGATACAGATCTTTTTAATGGTCGATTGTAGTGTTGCGGTGCTATGCAACACTTCGTACAATCCTTTTCCTACAACACCAAAGCCGAAAAGGCCAATGGTTAATTTTCTATTTTCCATAATCTATTTTTAAACAACGGGTTAACCAGGGCAGGGTGAGGCATAAAAAAAGCTCACCCGATAAATCAGATGAGCTTTAAATATATTGATGAAGTATTTGGAGCTGGGTCTGACTTATCTTCCCTTAATTGGGATGGAGTTGGCACCTTTTCCTTTTTTGGGGATAGGTTGTCAAGGCTTCATCGGGCCATTACCCTCTGCCTTTCTTGATAAGTGATTGTTAAAGAACTGGCGCAAAGGTAGTTGCAGCAGCGGAATATTTCCAAATAATTTTTTTATTCCTTTTGCGGGCGGGTTGTCAAAACACTTGACCAGCAAGGGTTTAACGCCATTCAAAAATGCTTCTCCAGTAGCTGCAATACATAGTCAGTTTTGTTTTCTAACTTGCCGCGGCGAAAGCCTGGTTTCCGTATGAATCAACTTCAACAAACACTTCAACAATATTTTGGATACAGTGAGTTTCGCCATAACCAGCAGGAAATCATCCATAACGTACTTTCCAGAAATGATACGATCGTATTAATGCCAACAGGCGGCGGCAAATCATTGTGCTACCAGGTGCCAGCCTTACTTTTCGATGGAATAACGGTTGTAGTGTCTCCATTAATTGCATTGATGAAAGACCAGGTGGATGCCCTGAAATTAAATGGCATCGCTGCGGCTTTTTTGAATTCTTCGCAAAGCACATCGGAACAATCCGCCATCATCAATCGCATCAAAAATAACCAGCTGAAGTTGATCTATGTCGCACCCGAGCGACTGGTCGGGCGTAACAGCATACTTGAGTTTTTGAAAGGAATAAATGTGTCGTTGTTCGCCGTGGATGAGGCGCACTGTATCAGTCATTGGGGACATGATTTTCGACCGGAATACCTCGTGCTTGGACAATTAAAAACATCCTTTCCAGGCACGCCTGTAATCGCACTGACGGCTACTGCTGATAAGCTCACGCGGGAAGACATCATTTCGAAACTCGCCCTTAATAAGTACAAGGTTTTTGAAAATTCCTTCAACCGCCCGAACATCAGTTACTTCGTCCGGCAAAAGAAAAATTATTTCCCGCAACTCCTCCAGGTGTTAAAAGCGCATATGGATGACTGTGGTATCATCTATTGTTTGAGCAGGGCTTCAACAGAACAGTTAGCTGCCGACCTGCGTAAAGAAGGTTATTCCGCGGCTGCTTACCATTCCGGACTAGACAAAGCGGTAAAAGAACAAAACCAGGAAAGATTCCTAAGAGATGAAATTAAGATCATCGTTGCGACGATCGCTTTCGGGATGGGCATCAACAAGAGTAACGTGCGCTATGTTGTGCATGTAGACCTTCCAAAAAATATTGAAGGTTATTACCAGGAAACCGGCCGCGCCGGGCGGGATGGCTTACCCAGCGAAGCGATCCTGTTTTACAGCGCTGGCGACGTTTTTAAACTGAAAAGTTTCGCAAAGATTGAAGGCAATGCTGAACAATCGAAGATCATGCTGCGAAAGCTTGACCAGATGGCCGAACTCTGTGTCACGCGGCAATGCCGTCGCAAATTTCTTTTAAATTATTTTGATGAACCTGCGGTAGATTATTGTGGCAGCTGCGATGTTTGCCTGAGCGAAGAAGAAAAAACAGATGCTACTGTAGAGGCGCAAAAAATACTCAGCGCAGTAAGCAGGGTAGGACAAAGATTCGGCACCAATTATATCATTGATCTGCTTCGTGGCTCCAGTACCGTTAGGCCGGAACACCAGGCATTAAAAACTTTTGGGATCGGTAAAGAATTGGGCAAAGAGCAATGGAGATCGTATATCCGGGAATTGCTTCACCTTAAAATCCTGCAACAGGCTGATGGTGAATTCCCCGTGCTTCAACTCACAGAAAAAAGTGCGCCGATCTTAAGGGGCGAGCAATCGGTTCAACTCGTAAAAACCATTAAAGCAAAGGCCAGTGACAAGCCGAAACAGGAAGAGGTACAGGTGGCGCACCAGGAGCTTTTCAAACTATTAAAGTCTGTCAGGTACCAGCTTGCAAAGGAAGAAGAAGTGGCCGCCTACCAGGTTTTTTCAGATGCCAGCCTGATGGAACTGGCAACATATCTACCCTTGATCCGGTCAGACCTTGCAAAGATCGCCGGTTTCGGCGCCGTCAAAATTGAACGGTACGGCGAAAGGTTTTTAGATGCGATCATCGACTACTGCCGGGCAAATAATTTAAAAACAAATATCCAGGAGAAGGTCCTGCGACGACGAACTAAAACTTCGTCAACAGGGCGGGTAACGGAGACCAAGCGAATGACCCTGCAGTTATTTAAATCGGGCAGGGATATTGATGAGATCGCAGCAATGCGTGAACTGAAACGAAGTACAATTGAGGAACACCTCGGCTTTTTTATTTTTAGTGGTGAGATCGCCATTCATGAGATAGTGAGTAAAGCCAAAGTTGCTGTCATTACAGCGGCAATCGAATCGAATAAAAACAGCCTGGCGATCGGGCCTGTTAAACAAAAGTTGGGCGACGCCTATTCCTATGGTGAGATCAGTGCGGTGATACAATACCTCCGTAGGATGAGCGAAGCTTAGCGCCTGCCGTAAGTTCAAGGGCAGCTTAGTTGCCAGCAAAATTCAACAAGGCTTGAAGCAAATCCACCTACTTTCTTTTGTATATAATTGTTTGTAATATTTGTCTTGCCTGAACGGGGTTTTACCTCGAAAAGATCAGGTTGTTATTGTTGATATGATCGGCCCGGTAAATAACAAAACATTCGCCGGCCAACCAAAAGGCCCGCATTTTGTTTAGTACCTTTACAGGTAAGTAAGCATACATGGCGAAAGAAAAAAAATCCGTCACCGGACAACCAATTCAGCACGATTTTATAGAGGTTTTTGGCGCAAGAGAGCACAATCTCAAAGACATTGATATCAGCATTCCCAAGAATAAGCTCGTTGTTTTTACAGGCGTAAGCGGTAGTGGCAAATCGTCGCTGGCCTTCGATACCATTTACAATGAAGGACAGCGGCGCTATATGGAGAGTTTTAGTGCCTATGCCCGCCAATTTATGGGCGATATGGAGCGGCCTGATGTTGATAAGATCACCGGCCTGTCGCCGGTAATTTCCATCGAGCAAAAAACGACCAATAAAAATCCCCGCAGTACCGTCGGCACCATTACGGAGATCTATGATTTTCTACGGTTGTTATATGCCCGGGTGGGTGAGGCATACAGCTATAACACTGGCAAAAAAATGGTGAAGTTTAGCGAAGAAGAAATTGTGGCAAACATTTTTGCCCGGTTCAATAATCGCAAGATTAGCTTGCTCGCACCACTCGTACGTGGCCGTAAAGGTCATTACCGCGAGCTGTTTGAAGACGTTCGGAAGAAAGGCTATGTTAAGGTGCGGATAGATGGCGAGATCAAAGACCTGGTGCACAAAATGCAGGTTGATCGGTACAAAATTCATGACATCGAATTGGTCGTGGATCGCCTGCCAGTCACGGAAGATATGAAGTTGCGCCTTAGCCAGAGTGTACAAAAGTCGCTGCAATTAGGCAAGGACCTTATGTTTGTCGCGGCAGAAGCCGGGGATGCAGGTGCCAAAAGTATAGGTCCAAAAAAGGTCCCGGACAAGAAAAAAGCGACTGCTATAACTGACGCAACACAAGAAGCCGAAGATGCGATGTACAGCAAGCAACTGATGTGTGTTGATACAGGAATCAGTTACGAAGAGCCATCTCCAAATGCGTTTTCTTTTAATAGTCCATACGGCGCCTGTCCTACCTGCAAAGGCCTGGGAAACGTGTACACGATCAGCATGGAATCCGTGCTGCCGGATAAGAAACTATCCATCAGTGAAGGTGGTATTGCGCCGCTGGGCGAAGAACGGGAAGCCTATATGTATAAAAACGTAGAAGCCATTGCAAAGAAGAATAAGATCAGCCTGGAAAAGCCCATCGGAAGCCTGCCTGCGACGGCGCTCAACATTTTGCTTTATGGAAATCCCGAGGGTTCGCCGCTGGCTGAAGGAAATGAGTTTGATTTGAACGAGTCAGGTTTTGAAACTGAACTGCAAAATACCCAGGCTGCCGGCGCCGCCGCAGGTGATACAACTTTCGAAGGCATCATTCCCATGCTTAAACGATGGTTCACTGGAAGTGGTACCACGGAGGCGATGCGGGAATGGGTGGAGCGATTCATGGAATTAAAAACATGCCCGGGATGCAACGGCACCCGGTTAAAAAAAGAGAGTCTTTGGTTTAAGGTAGATGCGGTGAACATTGCCGACCTGAGCCAACTAAATCTTGATAAATTGGCTTCCTGGTTTGAAAGCCTCGAGGAACGACTGAGTAATAAACAGAACACCATCGCGAAGGATCTGTTGAAAGAGATAAGGGAGAGACTTCAATTCTTATTGGACGTCGGCTTAACCTACCTCACCCTTAACCGATCTTCTAAAAGCCTGAGTGGCGGGGAGTCGCAACGTATCAGGCTTGCTACCCAGATCGGGTCACAATTGCAGGGAATAACTTATATTCTCGATGAGCCAAGCATCGGCCTGCATCAACGCGATAACCAACGCCTGATTGGCGCCTTGCAAAATCTACGAAATATTGGGAATAGCGTTTTAGTGGTGGAGCATGATAAGGACATCATGCTGGCTGCGGATTACCTCGTCGACATTGGGCCAAAAGCGGGTAAGCATGGGGGTGAGATTGTTGCCATGGGTACACCGGCAGAAGTATTGGCGTCAAATTCGGATACCGCCCAATTTCTAAGTGGCGCGAAAAATATCGAAGTGCCCGCAACGCGGCGCAAAGGAAATGGTCAACTTCTGGAGTTGAAAGGCGCGAGCGGGAACAACCTGAAGACCGTCAGTGTGAAATTTCCCCTGGGTAAACTCATACTTATCACGGGCGTTAGCGGAAGCGGGAAGTCGACCTTGATCAATGAAACCTTGTATCCTTTACTGAGTAAGCATTGTTATAATTCTAAGGGAAATCCCTTAGAATATAAATCAATAAAAGGCCTGGAACATGTTGATAAGGTGATCGAAATTGACCAGTCGCCGATCGGCCGTACGCCACGCAGCAATCCTGCTACCTATTGTGGCTTCTTCACCGACATCCGCACCTTGTTTGCCTCTGTACCTGAAGCGAAGATCAGGGGCTATACAGCAGGTCGCTTTTCTTTCAATGTCAAGAGTGGCCGTTGTAATGTTTGTGAGGGTGGTGGTATGAGAGTGATAGAAATGAATTTCTTACCGGATGTATATGTCCATTGTGAGAAGTGTAACGGCAAAAGATATAACCGGGAAACGCTGGAAATCAGGTACAAAGGGAAATCGATCAGTGATGTCCTTGACATGACAGTCGATGAGGCCGTGGAATTTTTCCAGGCGGTGCCGTATATCTATCGGAAGATAAAAGTGTTGAAAGAAGTGGGCCTCGGTTACATCACACTTGGTCAAAGCGCGGTAACACTCAGCGGAGGCGAAGCACAACGGGTTAAGTTATCAACCGAACTTGGCAAGAAAGACACCGGGAAAACCTTTTATATCCTGGACGAGCCAACAACCGGCCTTCATTTCCAGGACATCCAGCACTTGCTGGAAGTATTGACCAAACTCGTTGACCGCGGTAATACGGTACTCGTGATAGAGCACAATATGGACGTGATCAAAGTGGCCGACCACATCGTTGAC
>JAURWD010000184.1 GCA_030655145.1 Ferruginibacter sp. | reverse complement strand
ACCTTGGTTACCGCTATTATGAGAACGATGCATCCTTTCAGCCTTTCTGGTGGAATTTCGCCGGCCCGTTGTTAACCTTATTGGGCGCTTCTGTTGGCGTGGCCATGGTTAGTCGAATTGCCAAAGCGTTCCAGGATTATTTCCTGAGTCTCGTTACCCAAAAATTTGGCGCCGCAGTTTTTACCGATGGGTTGAAACATGCCATGAAACTTCCTTACCAGGAATTTGAAGACCAGCGGAGTGGTGAAACGTTGAGCATATTAACTAAGGTGCGCACAGACACGGAGAAGTTCGTGTCGGCCTTCATCAATATTCTTTTTCCTGTTATCATCGGGATCATTTTCGTGGCGGTCTATGCCACCGCGATCCATTGGAGCCTGCCGATCATTTATTTTGGGGGCATCACCTTGCTGACAGTGATCTCCAACCTGTTAAGTAAAAAGGTAAAAACAATTCAGAAAGATATCGTTGCCCAAACCACTTCGCTGGCGGGAGCAACTACCGAGTCGCTGCGAAATATTGAGCTGGTAAAAAGCCTTGGCCTTACCGGCCAGGAAGTGAATCGCCTGAACCAAAACACTTTTAAAATACTTAAGCTGGAACTCACAAAAGTGAAGCGCATCCGGAGTATAAGTTTTATACAGGGAACCTTTGTAAATACGTTACGACAGGTTATCCTCTTTATGTTGATGTGGTTGGTTTACCGGCATGTCATGCCACCCAAAGAGTTGGCAACGATGCAGATTTTTTCATTCTTTGTCTTCGGACCCTTACAGGAAATCGGGAACATCATCATCACATACCGGGAAGCACAAGTGTCTCTATTGAATTTTCACAACCTCATGCAAAAAGCGCCTGAGGCCCAACCAAAACATCCGCGTCATTTGGGTAACATTGAAACACTTGCCTTTAAAAATATCAGTTTTAAACATCAGAGCGCTTCACAAAAAGCCATCAATGATATCAGCTTCCAGGTCAAGACCGGCGAAACGATCGCGTTTGTTGGTCCAAGCGGAAGCGGTAAAACAACCCTGATGAAATTGCTGGTTGGTTTGTACCGCACCCAGGAAGGATCGATCCTTTATAATGGAATTGACGAGAACAGCATTGACTTTGACGACCTCCGCAACCAGATCGGTTTTGTTACCCAGGACACGCAACTTTTTAGTGGTACCATCAGGGAGAACCTGTTGTTCGTGAATCCTGAAGCGACGGAAGCCGACTTACATGACGTATTGAAAAAAGCTTCCTGTCTTGGATTATTATCGCGTGCAGAAAAAGGTTTGGAGACGATGATCGGTGAAGGTGGATTGAAATTATCCGGTGGTGAAAAACAACGGCTTTCTATCGCACGCGCTTTGTTACGCAAACCGCACTTGTTGATATTTGATGAAGCCACTTCTTCTCTTGATTCCTTAACCGAAGAGGAGATCACGAATACCATTAAGGACATTTCTTCCCAGCGCGAGCAGATCAGTATTTTAATTGCGCATCGCCTGAGTACGATAATGCACGCAGACCGCATCTACGTGTTGGAAAAAGGTGATGTAGTTGAAACCGGCACGCATGAAAATCTGCTCGAAGAAAAAGGGCTTTATTATGCCATGTGGCGGCAACAGATCGGCGAAAGAAAAAAGATTCAACAACTCGCTTAGTCAATATCGCCAGCGCGAATCCACGCAAACTCCGGTGGCCTTGGTGTAGTTTAGCTAACTTTGCTGCATGGAAAATCAGCAACCGGCCCCAGCCTTCCTGTGGAGCATATTCTCAATGAAATGTCCCAGGTGTCGGCGCGGTCCCATGTTTCGCCATCCGAACCCGTACAAAAAACTTAGCCTCTCTCACATCTTCGACATGCATGATAACTGCCCCGAATGCGGGCAGAAATTTGACCTGGAAACCGGCTTTTGGTATGGAACGGGTTATGTCAGCTATGCACTTGCGGTAGCGATTTCAGTCGCAACTTTTGTTGCCTGGCTTGTGCTCATTGGTGTATCTACCGAAGACAATCGCGTGTTCTACTGGCTAGGCCTGAATGGTGTGCTACTTGTTGTGTTGCAACCCTGGATGATGCGGCTAAGCCGGGTGATCTACCTTAATTTTTTTGTCAGTTACGATCCACAGTACAAGCAAACCAAGCCGGTCGAATTCGACCATAAGCAATAACTGCTTATTCCGTTGGCTTAAAAATATCTTTGAAAATGTTCGCGCCGGAAAGCTCTTCAATATCGCCGAGCTGCAGCTCAAGAGCTCGGGTACTTTTATTGATCTCGAGCAGGGAGAGAATGATCGATAAGGTTAGCGATAACAGACTGGCTACAAAGATCCAGTTCGCGAGGATGGCCCATCCACTGAAGATCGTATACATGCAGAGCACGCAACAGAGAAAACTGAGGATGCCAAAACTTTGCATGTAACGGATCAAATTTAGCCGGGTGCGGATATTTTTAATTTGATTGAGGATATTCTTTTCCTTTTCGCCGCCGACATATTCCTCATGTAATTTTCTAACCAATGCGGCCAGCGATAAAAAGCGGTTCGTATAAGCGAGCATCAACAGCGTGATAGCTGGAAAGAGTAGCGCTGGTGTATTGATGGAAATCTCTGGCATGGCCACAAAATAAATCATTTCCGCTCTTCCGTTGGACTTGAATTTTTTGTTGCTATTTGAACGTGAATGAAGAGCGTTTGCCGGTCCTAGCTTTTGGTCCTGTCTTTCAATTTAAACACGAGAGGAACATTCAC
Organism: Ferruginibacter sp.; assembly: GCA_030655145.1. Lineage (GTDB taxonomy): Bacteria > Bacteroidota > Bacteroidia > Chitinophagales > Chitinophagaceae > Ferruginibacter. The sequence continues at coordinate 23,437 of JAURWD010000184.1, read as the reverse complement.
TTTAAGTGTAAAATTTCTTCCCATATTGTACACCCCTCTTCTCCCGGTTGCCAGGTTCTCCGCCGCATATTTTAAGCGACTCAGGTGATTCTGATAGGATACATTTCCAAGGTTATTTGCGATAAAATTCACACTAAAAATGGTGTTGCCTTTTTTTGAAACTACGTCGCCTCCAACCCCGGCATTTAGTAAAGTATAGCCCGGCGTTTTGGTTTCAGTATTATACGCGGCAAAAATATTGCCCTGCGCAAACGTGTTGTCCATTTCAAATTTCAGGTAGAAATTTGTGATTGCTTTTCCCATATTTTTTAAGTCACTTCTGATCTCTGTGATTAACCTGGGTGCGGGAATAAACGGAATATTTTTTGATCCCGCCAGGGCCTCTTTGAACCTACCTGAAACAAGAGAAAAAGTGTTCTGTACGTGTAACCAATCCAACGGATGTGGGTGAATATCGACCGTAGCTTCCAACCCGGCAAGTACCGCTTTCCGTTGGTCAAACTTAAATGCTTCCAGGTCGTCGCCATCTACATTCACCAGTGAATCACCACCGGCATTATTTTGGAGTTTGCGGTAGAAAATAAAATTATTGAAATCACTCCGGTATGCGCTGATCCCAAATGAAAGGTGTTCAGAATTGAAATCCAATCCAAGGTCGGCCTGGGTACTTATCTCGCTTTTCAGGTTCTGGTCTCCATATTCGTACCGGGTTGTTCCTTCATGGGCGCCGTTCGAGGCGAGCTCCGGTATACTTGGCGCCCGAAATGATCTCGCAAGGTTGAACTTGATATTGATAGCCTGGCTTGGCGCTACTGCCATCCCTAAACTGGCGGACACATTGCTGAATGACTTTTTAAAGGCGGTTCCTTTTACATCGGTTCCGGCAAGCAAGTCACTTGCTGACAGGTCACGATTATCGAACCTCGCACCGCCACTGAATGTCAGGTGCTCCATTGCCTTGCTACTGTAGATGTAAGCACCGGCATCAAAAACATTATAATCCGGCACCAGTTGTTCCACGCCCTTGTTTTGGTTCTCCTGGTACATTCCGTTTACCCCGGCCGAGGTGGCCCAGCCATTCATTTCTTTGAAATGTAATTGCGCAGTATAGGTTATTGTTGACAGGTCAAAGTAGAGCGCACGTTCATTCAAATCTTCGATGTTGCCAAACTCTTCCCGCTGGTTGCGCTGGTAACCAACGTTTACGGCTAATCGCTTTTGTCCAAACTTAAAACTATTATCTGTGGCGATCTTGAAATGCTTAATGTGCTGGAAGGGCACGCGTGGGTCGACACTTTTGAAGTCCTCGGATGTAGCCCGCGTTTCACCGCCACCTTTAGTAGGTTTAATAAAATAACCAAGATCATCCCGATCGCCTTCTACCAGGCCGGCTTTCATGTTGAAACTACCAAACAACAAATGACTGTATCCCCAATTACCATTGTACCCTGCGTAACCACCAAAGTTGCGTTGATTAAATTTCGAGTTGAAAACTTTACCATCAAACTTGTTTTGATAGTCAGCAGCGTCAACTCCTGATCCATATAAGTTCCAGTTGATGCCGTTTGTATTACCCGCGAAATTTGCATGGACAGTGCGGGCCTGGTTATTTGTTTGATAAGTTGTGAGCACATTTGCCTTGAGCGTATTGTTTTCGATAGGGACATTCGTAATGATATTGATCACGCCGGCAAGGGCGTCACTTCCATAGATGATCGACGCCGGCCCTTTTAATATTTCAATTTTATTTACGCTGGATTCATCTATCTCGATGCCATGCTCATCGCCCCATTGCTGCCCTTCCTGGCGTACCCCATCATTGATCGTGAGTACGCGGTTATAACTTAAGCCCCGAATAACGGGTTTAGAGATTGCGGGACCAGTTGACACTGTTGAAACCCCTGGCTTTTTTGCAAGCGCTTCAATAATATTGGAAGAGGAACTTTGCATGATTTCCTGTTTGCGCAATATTGAAACCTGGAAGGGAGCCCTCTTCAATTGTGTTGCTCCTGTGACACCTGTCACGATTACAGCGTTGTTTTCCACGATGGATTCGGTGAGTGCAAAATCTTGCTGTGTGGTGCCATCAACTACGACGTAAACAACAATTGTGGAATATCCAATATGCGAAATCTCTATTAGGTGTTTACCCTCCGGCACCTGGGTAATTTCGAAAAAACCTTCCCGGTTGGTTGTGGCGCCCATCTTGATATCAGAGATGTAAACATTTGCACCGCTTAATGGACGCTTGCTTTTTGCGTCGATGATGGCTCCCGTAAAAACTCCCCGCAATACCGATCCCGCCAACGCCCTCGTCAATTGTAAGCCGACAAATAATGTGAACGCTATCAAAACCTTTGTACCAAATCTACCCATAAATAATATTTGAAACTATGTTGCAAATATAGGAATGCGACTTTTTACAGCAAAATATATTCTCCCAGCTTTGAAGTAAGGGCACAAAAAAGCCCGTATCGCACGGGCTGAAAGATTTCACAGGCATTTTAATTTTTTGCTACTTCGAATTTCCTGAAGATGTTCTTAACTCCGGTCTGGATTTCCTTGCGGGTTAAATTTTTATTATCCACTTCTTCGGTTGTCCAACCTTGCCAGATGACCTTGTCTGTTTTGGCATCAATCATCGTAATGGTCAGCGTTCCTTCCCGGGTTACATAATCATCATTTCTATAACCCATAAATTGTGAAGGGTAATAGATGTAACGGAAACGGCCGGAGTAAGGATTGTAGTACCTCCGCGTAAAACTTTGCGAGTAAACCGGGCTGTTAGTTTCTTTAACGGCTTTTTCTACCAGGATGTCATGCTTTAAAATGACATCTGGGTTTTTCTTTTCTTCTGTCCAGTTCGCCTTTGACAACTCGCTGCTTACGGCATCGCGAAGGTTTTTCAATTGCAAATCATTCATGGGTGCACTGCCCGAATCGTCCTTCGGATCCAACCAGGTAAATGTTTTGTAGTTCTCAAAATTTACGCTGTCGTCTTTTTCAACAAACGCTGTAGTGGCGCAACCCGAAAGCAAAAGGCCAACGAATGCGACCAGCAAAAGGGATTTTGTGTTTTTCATTTTTTTCTCCTTATTTTTTTAAATTGTTATCTAGTATAAACGTAGTTAGAACGTCTTTCGATCTCAACGTTTTGTTAAACAAAACACAGTCCATTCAATTGCTGGCAGTAGCTTCGGGCTTAATCTTAACGGAGTTTTCAGCAAAAAACTGTTAACATGTTTCCCGGGTTTGACGCACGAAAAAAGCCTGGCAAAACCAGGCTTTTTTAAAGAAGATCAGGAAGCTAATTAATCTATATTTTCGATGATCCCGGCAATGCCTTGGCCACCTCCAACACATGCTGTCACGATGCCGTATTTTTTTTGCAATCGCTTAAGATCGTTCACCAATTGAATCGTTAGTTTACAACCGGTACATCCCAGCGGGTGCCCCAGGGCGATAGCGCCGCCATTGATATTTACAAGTTCAGGATTTAATTCCAGCTTACGGATAACGGCCAGGGCCTGGGAGGCGAAGGCCTCGTTCAATTCGAACAAGTCAATATCGGCGAGATTCATTCCAGCCTGCTTCAGCACCTTCGGTACTGCTTCAACCGGGCCAATACCCATGATCCTTGGATGCACGCCGGCACTGGCACAATTTACCAGGCGCGCAATAGGCTTCAACCCAAGTTCATTGATCATCCGCTCACTCATCACGATAACAAATGCGGCGCCATCACTGGTTTGCGAACTGTTCCCCGCAGTGATACTTCCCCCGGCTGCAAATGCCGGCTTTAGTTTCGCCAATCCTTCAAGAGAAGTATCGGCTCTTACACCCTCATCCGTATCAACTACAAAACTGCGTTGTTTTCGTTTTCCCTTTTCATCCAGGTAGATCTCGTCGACGGTAACCGGTAAAATACCAGATTTAAAAAAGCCAGATTGAATGGCGTTACCCGCTTTCAGGTGACTATTGTAACTAAAAGCATCCTGGTCTTCGCGGCTTACCTGGTACTCTTTAGCAACCGCTTCTGCGGTGAGGCCCATGCTTAAATAATAATCAGGATCCTCTGTTGCGATGGAATAAGCGGGCGATGTTTTCCATCCCGCGGTTGGCACCAGGCTCATACTTTCCACGCCGCCGGCAATAATGCATTCTGCCATCCCGGAACGGATCTTCGCTGTGGCCATGGCAATACTCTCGAGGCCACTGGCACAATAGCGATTAATGGTTATGCCGGGGGCATGAACACCGACGGCTTTTGCTGAGATCATTCTTCCCACCTGTAATCCTTGTTCTGCTTCCGGAACGGCATTCCCAACGATGACATCGTCAACCCTGATGGCATCCAGTTGCGGCATGCTCGCCAGCAAACCTTTTATAATGTCGATCGCCAGGTCATCTGGACGGGTAAAGCGAAAACCGCCCCGTTTGCTTTTAGTTATGGCGGTGCGGTAACCTGCTACAATGTATGCTTCCTGCATCTGGATAGGTTTTCCTGCCCGGGGGCAGATTAAAATTAATGCGATTCAAAATAGTTGTTTATGCAACTTTCTTGACCAAAGTTATAATTTCTGGGTTAAAAGAAAAAACTAAAAACTCTGTCCTACTTTCGCTGGGCATGTACAAAATTTTAAGATCGTTTTTGTTTGTTTTTGACCCTGAGCGAGTGCATTATTTCTCGATGAATGCGCTGAAGTTTCTCTGTTCCCTAGGCCTGAAGCCTGCAATCGCAGCAGCCTTTCGCGCCAAAGGAAACAATTCGGCAACTCATTTCAATCTTCAATTTCGCAACGTTGTGGGGCTAGGAGCAGGCTTTGATAAAAATGCCCGCTACCTGAACGAACTTGAATCTTTAGGTTTTGGTTTTGTCGAAATTGGAACAGTAACTCCGCTGCCGCAGGCAGGAAATGAAAGGCCCAGGTTATTCCGCTTACCAAAAGACAGGGCATTGATCAATCGCATGGGTTTTAACAATGATGGGGTTGAAGTTGTGGCAGCACGACTAAAGGCCTGGAATCAAAAACGAACGAATGATAGTCAGTCATTACGCCTGATCGTTGGGGGAAATATTGGTAAGAATAAGATCACCGCAAACGAAGATGCGTGGAAGGATTACGAGAAATGTTTCATCGCATTGCGGGAGCACGTAGATTATTTCGTGGTGAATGTTTCAAGTCCGAACACGCCGGGTCTGCGGGAGTTACAAGAGAAAGATGCTTTAAAAAAAATATTGGTCAATCTTCAACAATTGAACAAGCAGGCGACTGCTCCGAAACCAATCTTTCTGAAAATTGCACCTGACCTGACCAGCGAACAGGTTGACGACGTGATCGATCTTGCGTTTGAAATAAACCTTGATGGCCTGGTCGCTGCCAACACTACTTTAAGTCGCGAGGGCTTGCAATCACCAAATGAACTTGCCGCGCAAGCTGGCGGATTAAGCGGAGCTCCACTTACTCAAAAGAGCACCGAATTTATTCGCTACATCAACAACAAATCGGGAAGTCGCCTCCCCATAATCGCCAGTGGGGGAATCTTTACCGGCGCCGATGCAATTGAAAAATTGCAGGCAGGGGGCGTGTTGGTGCAGGTTTGGACGGGTTTTATATATGAGGGGCCGGCCATTGTAAAAAATATTTGTCGTAGTCTCTCACAACGACCTTTGAACGCATAAAGAGAATTAAACGGTACAGGCTTTGTATGCTGGACCATACTGTACATTTGCACTTTAATTGAAAACATGGAGCATTTATTTACGTCCGAAAGCATTATAAGTTTTTTTATCCTGGTCGTACTCGAGATTGTGTTGGGTATTGATAATGTGATCTTTGTCAGCATCATCATGAATCGGCTGAAAAAACAGAACGATCAAAAAAGGGCGCGGAGAATCTGGATGATCACGGGCATTGCCTCACGAAGCTTGTTGTTACTGGGTTTGGGCTGGCTTTTATCTCAGCAGGGCAAATCAGTTTTCACCATTGCAGGCAAAGGTTTTGACCTGGCGAGTATCGTGATGATCCTGGGTGGACTCTTCCTCATCTTCAAATCAGTGAAGGAAATTCATGGAAAGCTTGAGGGGGAAGATCCTAACGAAAAAGTGAAAGACGTGCCAGGCCTTAGCCTTCCCCAGGCGATCGGCCAGATCATACTGATAGATGCGGTGTTTTCTTTTGATAGCATCATCACCGCCGGTGGTACAGCCAAGCACGTTGAAATTATGATCGCTGCTGTTGTGATTGCGATGTTCGTGATGTTTATGTTTAGTCCTAAAATTTCCGCCTTTATCCATAAACATCCAACGCTTAAAATGCTGGCACTTTCCTTCCTGGTAATGATCGGTCTAAGCCTGATCATGGAAGGATGGAATGCTAAAGCAGCTCATGAACTTCACCTAAAAAATTACATTTATTTTGGAATGGCCTTCTCGTTTATTGTTGAGTTGTTAAACATGACCATGATGAAAAGAGCGGCTGCAAAACGCAGGGTTGTTCAATTGAATGCGCCGCACCTGGAGTCAGGCACCTTTTCCGAGAAAGATGAGGCTTCTTAAGGCCCCGTTTTTTATTGGATCATAAGCAAGGTTGCCGCGACGATGCCCGCTGTTTCCGTTCTCAACCTGGTGTCGCCAAGGCTGACTGGAAGAAAGCCGGTCCTTGTGGCATTGTAAATTTCATCAACCGTAAAATCTCCCTCAGGTCCAATACAAACGAGGCTACCTGTATCTTTCTTTAAATGAAACCTTAAGGGATTACGCTCATCCTCCTCGCAATGAGCAATGAATTTCTGTTCTTTGATGTCTCGTTTTATAAACTCATTGAAACGTAATGGCTCCTCTAACGCAGGCAGCCAGCATTGTTGAGACTGGAGCATCGCACTTACGAGAATTCCCTGCATCCGATCGAAACGAAAATGTTGTTTTTCGGTACGGGTACATAACAAAGGAATGATCTTAGCGATGCCGATCTCCGTTGCTTTCTCCAGGAACCACTCGAAGCGATGTGCATTTTTCACCAGGGATATCGCGATGGTATTTTGAACTGGTTGTTTGGTTTCAATGATTTCTCCCGCGGGTTGCACGAGGCACTTCTTTTTATTGTTGTCAATGATGGTCGCGGTCATCAAGCGCCCTTTTCCATCTGTCAATTGCAGGGATGCACCTATTTGCATACGCAGCACCTGAGCTACATGCTTCGAGGTTTCCTCGTTCAGCACCATATTTCCAGTTGATAAAAGTGCTTCTTCCGTATAAAAAAAAGGTAATGCCATGATCGGATTTATTTGAATGAGCTAAATGAAAATGAGGTATAACAATTTCTAAAAGAAACGTTATACCTCATCATCTTTTGCAGATTGAAATTATTTAAAATGGAGCATCATCGTCAAAGGCTCCGTCATTCATTTTACTTCCCTTTTGAATGTAAAGCCTTGCACCGGCCCCATCATCCTCTGGTTTCACCGGTCGGAAATTGCCGGCTGGTGCACCTGATCCAAAGTCATTCCCACCGGGCTCATCTTCAATAAATTTCTGGATGTGCAACAATGCCTTCAGTTTGATGGTATCCAAACTACCATTACGGTGCTTGGCTATCTTCACGTAGGTTTCGCCTTTGTTACTTTCTCCCATTTCGTTCGCGGTGATGTCGTAATATTCCGGGCGATAAAGGAACATTACCATGTCAGCATCCTGCTCGATGGCACCTGACTCCCGCAGATCACTCAGTTGCGGGATCTTCGCACCTTCTTTACGTTTTTCAACCTCACGACTTAACTGCGAAAGGGCAATGATAGGCACCTGCAGTTCTTTAGCCAATCCTTTTAAATCACGGGAAATACGGCTGATCTCCTGTTCCCTGTTACCATTCTTGCTATCGCCTGCGCCACTCATCAACTGCAAATAATCAATGATGATAAGGCCAACATTGTGTTTATTTTTCAAACGGCGGCATTTTGCCCGTAGTTCGAAAATGTTCAAAGCCGCGGTATCATCAATGAAAATCGGCGCATTACTCAGCCGTTCGATACCTCGTTTGTACAACTGTTTCATCTCATGTTCCTCCAGCTTACCACGAGAAATTTTCTCGAGCCATATTTCACTTTCGGCACTTAGTATACGCTGAACCAGCTGGCCGGCACTCATCTCCAGGCTAAAAAACGCGATCGGTGTTGGCTTGGTGGGGTGTAACGCTGCACTCCTGGCAAGGTTAAGGGCAAAAGCCGTTTTACCCACGGAAGGCCGGGCTGCCAGTACGATCAAATCGGTAGGTTGCCAGCCGTAAGTAAGTTTATCGAGCGAAGGGAAACCACTGGCAACACCGGTAATGTCCTCATCACGGTTACGCATATCCTCGATCCGCTGAATGGTTTTCACCAACACGGTATTGATGTCATCGAAATTTTTGCGAAGGTGATTGTTGGTAATCTCGAATAATTTACTCTCTGCATCATCGAGCAGATCGAAAACATCCGTGCTATCCTCATAGGCGTCGCCAATAATCTCACCGCTGATCCGGATCAGTTCACGCTGTATGAATTTTTGTAATACGATACGCGAGTGCGCCTCGATGTTTGCAGAGGAAACCACGGCATTGGTGAGTTTGGACACGTAGTACGGTCCGCCAACCAATTCCAGTTCCTCTTTAATTTTTAATTCCTCTACGACTGTTAAGAGGTCAATGGGAAGTGTCTTCTGCGCCAGCGAAATCATCGCCTTAAAAATGCGCTGGTTAGCTTCTCCATAAAAACAATCGGGCTTCAATATCTCGATAACCGTATCGAAAGCGCTTTTCTCGAGCATGATCGCTCCGAGTACGGCTTCTTCCAACTCCTTTGCCTGCGGCGGCACTTTTCCGAAAACCATGTTGCCCAGGTCCAGTGATGTTTTTCTTCTTGCTTTTCTGTCTTTGTTTAGGTTAGTAAGCTCCATTTTTTATAGTATGTTGTCCCCTTCCAGGTGCTTTTTTGTCATTTTTATTATCGTGTGTTGATGCGGATAAGCGGCTAGGTTAGTAATCGTTGTTGTTACAATCGTTGACGCTCTGGTGGCACATTCTTACAGGGCGGCTAAGGTAAAGGCAAAAAACCGAAGCGTTATGCACATGAGGCTGTTATCAACTTTTTACAATGATTATCCACACCAAATTCACAGTCAAAATTAACCTATTCACCGGTTACCAACAGCAATATTCACAGGGAACAATCAAACAGGACCGCATTCGGTAATAATTTATTAACAAACGTTTTGGCGCATTTTTAAACTTCTGCACCACCTGGTAAAACTTTTCCTGTTGGTTTTTTGAGAGTGAATTCCTAATTTCTTAGAAGCCCCATTGTCTTGCTGAACACGGCCCCTAAATATGGCCGAATCTCACCGCTCATCATCGCCAACAACTATCTTTGCAACCCATATATACAATTTTAATAATCGATCGATGACAATAAGCTATAACTGGCTAAGTGAATATTTACCGGAGAAAATGGAACCAGAAAAATTAAGCAAGATCTTAACCTCTATTGGGCTTGAAGTGGAGAGTATGGAACCTTATGAATCCCTGAAAGGAGGCTTAAAAGGTTTAGTGATAGGTGAAGTTAAAACGGTTGAAAAACATCCGGATGCTGATAAATTGAGCGTTACAACTGTCGACACCGGTGAAACCGAACTGTTACAAATTGTTTGTGGCGCGCCGAACGTTGCGGTTGGCCAAAAGGTAGTAGTAGCACCGGTTGGAACTACCATTTTCCCGTCGTCAGGAGATTCGATCACAATGAAAAAAGCGAAGATCCGTGGTATCGAAAGTTTTGGGATGATCTGCGCTGAAGATGAAATCGGGTTAAGCAATGACCATGCGGGTATCTTAGTACTTCCTGCTAACACAAAAACTGGTATCGCGGCAGCGGCCCATTTTCAACCGTACTCCGATATTATTTTCGAAATAGGCCTTACCCCTAACCGCATGGATGCCATGAGTCATCTTGGTGTGGCAAAAGATGTATGCGCTTATCTCTCGCATCATAACAAAAAAGACACGGCGATCAAATCACCATTCAAAAACTCCTTCCGATCCGACAACCAGCGTTTACCGATCAACGTTATTGTTGAAAACAGGGAAGCATGCCCACGGTATTCCGGTGTCAGCATCCAGGGTGTAACCATTGGTCAAAGCCCGGAATGGCTGCAACAGAAACTGCAGGCCATCGGTCTTCGCCCGATCAACAACATAGTAGACATCACCAATTTTATCCTGCACGAAACAGGTCAACCCCTGCATGCCTTTGATGCCGACAAGATCAGTGGCGGAAAGGTGGTGGTTCGAAATCTGCCGGAAGGGACCGTTTTTCAAACACTGGATGAAAAAGAACGGAAATTGTTTGCCGAAGACCTGATGATCTGTGATAGTGAAAAGGGAATGTGCATTGCCGGGGTGTATGGTGGCCTAAGCAGTGGTGTAACATCCGCCACAAAAAATATATTTCTCGAGAGCGCCTGGTTCAATCCATCCGTTATTCGTAAAACTGCTGTGAAGCATGGGTTACGTACAGATGCCGCGGCTCGTTTTGAAAAAGGTGTTGACATCAGCAATACAGTCAACGTGCTAAAACGGGCAGCACTGCTTATCAAGGAATTTGCGGGGGGAGAAATCGCCTCCGAGGTGATAGACATCTACCCAAATCCAAATGCCAAAAATGAGGTAACCCTTAAATATCATTACCTCAAAAAGCTGAGTGGTAAAAACTACCATGGTGATACGATCAAGCAAATTTTAACGGCACTTGGGTTCGAGGTTTTGAAGGAAGGATTAGATGACATTCGCGTTTCAGTACCCTATAGCAAACCGGATATCACCATCGCAGCTGATATCGTAGAAGAAATCATGCGGATAGATGGGCTGGATAATATTGACATTCCGCCGACCATCAGTATTTCCCCCGCCGTGGAAACACTTGCCCGAAGCGCAGCCTATAAAGAGAAAGCAGCGAGTTACCTGGCTGCCCAGGGTTTCAACGAAATTTTTACAAACAGCATCACGAATGCGGCTTATTATACTGAGGCTGAACTGGCACTGACAGTGAAAATGATCAATAGCCTAAGTGCTGATCTGAACGTTATGCGCCCCGCAATGATGGAAACAGGGCTGGAAACTGTTGCTTATAATCTCAACCGGCGTAACAGTGATCTGCGATTATTTGAATTTGGAAAAACGTATGCCACTACGGAGACGGGAAAATACAGCGAACAACAACATTTGAGCATTTATATAACCGGCAGCAAATCCGGGGATGGGTGGAACGCCAAGGCGGAAAAAGCAGATTTTTATTATGCAAAAGGTTTGTGTGACCGACTCATTTCGTTGCTCGGGTTGAAGGCATCACGTTATAGCGCGTCAGAAAATTCCAAGCTCGAAAATTCGGTAACTGCCTTCGTCAACAATGAGCCGGTTGCGACTTTCGGCAATGTCACCAAGAAGACCCTCGCGAAATTTGACATCAAACAAAACGTCTTCTTTATTGATATCGATTGGGATAAAGTTATGGCCTTGAGCGAAAAGAAATCTATCCAATTCACCGGAATTCCAAAGTTTCCTGCGGCAACCCGGGACTTATCTATCGTGGTGGCAAAGAATTTGCACTATGATGAAGTTGAAAAAATTACGCAAAAGTCACGGCTCGAAAAATTGAAGGCTGTAAAACTCTTCGATGTTTTTGAAAGTGATAAGCTGGGAAAAGAAAAAAAGGCGTTGGCTATCAATTTCACTTTCCAGGACGAGGAAAAAACCCTCACTGACAAGGACATTGACAGCATGATGGAGAAAATAAGTTCCTTATATGAAAAAGAGCTGGGCGCCGAAATCAGGAAGTAACGGCATTTCGGGACTTCAGCAAGTTGAAGCGCCACACCGTACAAATTTTAATGAGTGTTGTAGACGAAAATATCAAACGGGTAAATGGTAAGCTTCAGCAATTGTTGAAGCAAATGCAAACATTGCAAAAGGAAAACGCCCAGCTGCACCTGCAGGTAAAAGAAATGGAAACCCGTCATACTGAGGCAGGCGAGCAGCTGGCGCAACTTACCCAACAAGTGACGATCCTGAAATCAGCCGCAGGTCAGTTATCGCTGGAAGAAAAAAAGTCTTTTGAGAAGAACATCAACCAATACATTCGTGAAATTGATAAATGCATAGGCATGCTAAGTGAGTAAGCCCCAACATCATGTCTGAAGAACTAATCCCCATTAATATTATCATCGGTGACCGGAACTACCGGATCAAAACCCTCGCGAAGGATGAGGAGGTCATCCGCCGCACGTTGAAAACCATCAATGACAAAATCATTGAATTTAAAACGCAGTTTGCCGGCAAGGATATGCAGGATTACATTGCCATGGTGATGATCTGGTATGCTACCCAAACCAGCGCCGATTCAAACCCTGCCCTCGAACAGGAAATGCTAACGGCACTTCAGCATATGGAAGAGCAGTTGGATAAAGCATTGTAAATTATTGCCCCATCCCTGGCCAACAGCAATACTCTTCAAAAATCATTATCTTCGTCGCCCATCATCTTGCTCAATAATATGGGTATGAAGAAGATATATAAGATTGTGAACCGATTTAAAACAAAACCTTTCAATGGAGCCAAACATACTTTCCATTATCATTGGAGCGATTGCCCTGATTATAGGAATTTTACTGGGCAAAGTAATTTTTGCTAAAAACACTAAAAAACAACTTGAAGACGCAGAGCAACAGGCACAAAAAATTATCGCCGACGGACAACTGCAATCAGAAAACCTTAAAAAGGAAAAACTGCTCGAAGCAAAAGAAAAATTTGTTCAATTAAAATCTGAACATGACCGCGAAGTTTTGCAGCGTACTCAAAAAGCCAACGACGCAGACAACCGCATTAAGCAAAAAGAACAATCCATTAATCAAAAAGAACAAAACCTAGACAAACAGATTAAGGATAATGAGTCTATCAAGGAAACTTTAAATCGCCAGATTGAAGTAGTTAACGTCAAAAGAACGGAATTAGAAAAACACCAGGAGGAACATATCCGGCGCCTGGAGAAGGTTGCCGGCCTTTCAGCCGAAGATGCGAAGGCGCAATTGATCGAAGGGTTGAAGCAGGAAGCCCAAACCAAGGCCCTCGTAATTCAACAAGAGATCATCGAAGAGGCCAAACTCAAGGCCAATAAGGAAGCCCGTAAAATTGTTATTCAAACCATACAGCGTACCGCTGCAGAACAAGCCATTGAGAATTCAATCACCGTTTTCAACCTTGAGAGTGACGAGATCAAAGGATCGATCATTGGTCGGGAAGGAAGGAACATTCGCGCCATCGAAGCTGCAACCGGGGTTGACCTGATCGTGGATGATACGCCGGAAGCGATCGTTCTTTCTTCATTTGATCCATTACGCCGTGAAATTGCCCGTTTGTCGCTCCAGCGCCTCGTGGCTGATGGACGCATTCATCCCGCCCGTATCGAAGAGGTTGTTGAAAAAACAAAGCGCCAACTTGATGACCAGGTAATGGAAATCGGGGAACGTACTGCGATGGAGTTAGGCGTGCATGGTTTGCATAAAGAATTGATCCGCATGGTCGGTAGAATGCGTTTCCGCTCATCTTATGGTCAAAACCTCTTGATGCACAGCAGGGAAACTGCAAATCTTTGTGCGATCATGGCTGCTGAACTTGGAATGAACCCGAAACTTGCAAAAAGAGCCGGACTTCTCCATGATATCGGCAAAGTGCCGGATGAAGAAACCGAACTAAGCCATGCACTCCTCGGAGCAAAACTGGCCGAAAAATATGGTGAGAACCCGGCCGTAGTAAATGCGATCGGTGCGCACCATGACGAGATGGAAATGCAATACGTGATCTCACCGATTATCCAGGCATGTGATGCCATCAGTGGCGCCAGGCCGGGAGCAAGGAGAGAGATCATGCAGCAGTACATCCAACGGATCAAGGACCTCGAAAATCTTGCCCAGGCTTACCAGGGCGTAGAAAAGGCTTACGCGATCCAAGCGGGTAGAGAGTTGCGGGTAATTGTTGAAGCTGATAAAGTCAGTGATTCTGACAGCGATAAGCTTAGCTTCGAAATTGCTCAAAAAATACAAACTGAAATGACTTTCCCGGGCCAGATCAAAGTAACGGTCATCCGCGAGAAGCGGGCAGTTAACATCGCCCGGTAATTCAAGTATTTAAAAGGGCGCTACCTGCAAGCCAGGTAGCGCTTTTCTTTTGAGGCTATATGAGATTTAGGTCTGCTAATTGGTACCGAGCCTGATGCCGGCAAGCGATTAAAAAAAATAACCAACCACATTTCAGATTTATCAATTAAAACCCTACCTTCGCAATCCGAAAAAAATAAGATTATGAACGCAGTATCTTTCGTGCACGAGCAATTAACTTCAAAGCCTACGCTTCCAAATTTTAAGGCAGGTGATAATATAACTGTCAACTACAAAATTGTAGAGGGTAGTAAAGAGCGTATCCAGAGTTTCAAAGGCGATGTTATCAAACGCCAGGGTACCGGTGCAACGGCTACATTTACTGTTCGTAAAATGAGCGATGGTGTTGGTGTTGAGCGTTTGTTCCCTTATTATTCTCCAAACATCGAAAGCGTTGTGCTGAATAAAGTGGGTAAAGTTCGTCGTGCGAAATTATTTTATCTCCGTGAAAGAAGTGGAAAAAGCGCTCGTATCCAGGAAAAAAGGATGGCAGTTGCTCTTAAAAAGTAATTATTTTAAAGTGTTTTATACTCAAAAGCGAAAAGAAATTTTCGCTTTTTTGCTATATGCAAGTCTCTTGAACAATAAATCGGAATGATTTTTGTTATTTCATAGCAAAATTTTTTCTATATTGTTTAGTGAAAATTTTAGACATTTTTTAATCCATCCTATAAACCTATTAGTAATGAAAAAAATGACCCTCACATTTGCATTCGCAGCAGCATTGACCTTCCTGTTCTCTTGTTCACGGAGTATCACCACTTACGAAGCAGCCAATGGCAAAGCGCGTTGTGGCAGAAGCATCCGCTAAGCAACATTTTCTTAAGAACCTTTTATGCTTTGTTAAAGCTTCGACCACCGAATTTATCATTCGCAAATCAGGCTAGTTAGTTATTTTTTGGGTTATCTTTGTTTCTCAACTTATTCTTATGGAAGTAACAAACTTGTTATCTGTTTTTTTATTTGGAATGCCTGGTGGCTCTGAGTGGATTTTTATCATTCTTGCAATTGTCTTGTTATTCGGCGGACGAAAAATACCTGAGTTAATGAAGGGTATTGGTAAGGGAATCCGCGAATTCAAAGACGCTAAAGAGAATGTAAAAAGCGAAATTGAAGAAGGCATGAAAGAAAAAGACAAAGACCAGGAACTCCGGGAATTACGCCAGCAGTTACAACAAAAGCAGGCTCAGGAAGTTCCGAAATAATCTCATAATTTATCAGATCTTAAAAGGCTGAGGCGAATGACAATTACTGTCTTTGCCTCAGCCTTTTATAAATACACACCAAACCTATTTCGCTTTGTTTCAAAACATTCATAGCTACCATGAGCAACTGCTGTCAGGCGAACAAACCTGTGTTGCCACAGTCCAGGAATACCTTCAAACAATAGAGGCAAAGAAGCATCTTAATGCGTTTACGGAAGTTTTTGGTGAAGAAGCACTTGAAAAGGCTGCCCGCCTTGATGAGCAGCGGAAGCATAATAAACAGCTTGGGAAATTACATGGCGTTGTGGTTGCTATCAAAGATGTCATTTGCTATAAAGATCACAAGGTAACAGCTGCTTCGAAGATACTGGAAGGATTTACTTCCGTTTACAATGCTACCGCGGTGCAAAGATTGCTCGATGAAGAAGCAATCGTTATTGGATCCTGCAATTGCGATGAGTTCGCCATGGGAAGCACAAATGAGAATTCGAGTTATGGAAATGTGTTAAATGCAGCCGATGAATCAAAAGTTCCGGGCGGATCTTCCGGTGGAAGCGCCGTTGCAGTGCAGGCAAATATGTGCATGCTTAGCCTGGGAAGTGATACAGGTGGATCGGTGAGGCAACCAGCGGACTTTTGTGGAATCATCGGTTTTAAACCCACCTACGGGCGCATCTCCCGGTATGGGCTTATCGCATACGCTTCCTCCTTTGACCAGATCGGTATCTTCAGCAAAAATATTATGGACATTCAACTTGCGCTTTCAGTGATGGAAGGGCCGGATGAGTTCGACAGCACCGCCGTTGAGATTGCTGCAACCGCGAAAACCTCAGTTCCGGAACCAGGTAGCGAAAACGGACAACTGAAAAAATCATTTCGCATCGCCTATTTTCCCGAAGCGCTTCATCACGCTTCATTAGATCCTGAAATCTCCAGCTCGATTCAAACCTCGCTCGACCAGCTCACTGCGGAGGGGCATACAGTCACTGCTGTGGATTTTGACTTGTTAGATTACGTTGTGCCGGCGTATTATGTTTTGACAACCGCCGAAGCAAGTAGCAACCTGAGTCGTTTCGATGGTGTTCGTTTCGGGCACCGTACCGCTGGGGCTGTGAACGAGTTAACAGAGTTTTACCGCAACAGTCGCAGTGAAGGATTTGGCAAAGAAGTGCAACGAAGAATTTTGCTCGGGACCTTTGTTTTGAGCTCGGGGTATTACGATGCGTATTTCAGCAAGGCCCAACAGGTCCGCCGACTGCTTACTGATAAAACAGCCAGTGTTTTCAGTGGTTACGATGCAATTATACTACCCACTTCACCAACTACCGCGTTTACGATCGG
The DNA here is from genome assembly GCA_030655145.1 of Ferruginibacter sp. Classification (GTDB taxonomy): domain Bacteria; phylum Bacteroidota; class Bacteroidia; order Chitinophagales; family Chitinophagaceae; genus Ferruginibacter. The sequence continues at coordinate 6,655 of JAURWD010000184.1, read as the reverse complement.
TGAAAAAACTGCTGATCCAATTGCCATGTACTTGGCAGATATTTATACCGTTTTTGCAAATCTTACTGGCGTTCCGGGGATATCGTTACCATTGTTTAAGCATAGCAATGGCATGCCCTTTGGCCTGCAGGTGCTCACAAACAAGCAGGATGAAGTAACTTTGTTTGCTTTGTCAGACTTGCTGATGAAGCGCTTCAAAGGTTCCGCTAATTAAATGTCCAGGCTACTCGTTATATTATTTTTCTGCGCCCAGGCCCAAAATCTTTTTGGAGGAGGGTTGTTGCAGGAAGAGGAGAATGTGCCTGCGAAAATTTCTATTGCCGACACCATTGGTGATAAAAATCCAGCTGCTGAAGATGCAATCATCGAAGAGGTTGTAAAATCCAGGACTGTTCCCAAGAAAGAAAAAGTCCAGTATTTTAACCAGGTGACTAAATACGGTTTTAAGAACCTCTTTTCAAATTACCAGTACAATAGCGCACTCCCCTATAATGCACAGATCAATCCGAATGCCGCGTTCTTTGTGCGGGACTACATGAAGGTTCATGGAGTTTACCTGCAAAAAATGAAGGGCTGGGGTCAACCATATTTCAACCTGATTGAAAACGTGCTTCAGCAATACGGCTTACCACGCGAGCTCAAATACATCGCGGTGATTGAATCGAATCTAAGTACAAGCGCGACGAGCTATGTTGGCGCTGGTGGTCCATGGCAATTTATGCCATACACGGCGCGTGATTATGGATTGGTTGTTAACGGCTATCTCGATGAACGGAGGGATTATTACAAAAGTACACACGCAGCAGCACGATACCTCCTTTCCTTATACAAACAAATGCATGACTGGCTGCTTGTAATGGCTGCATATAATGGAGGTCCGGGCCGCGTTTATTCCGCCATGCGCCGGAGTGGAAGTAAAGACTTTTGGGCATTACAACAATACCTGCCGGCAGAATCGAGAACTTATGTAAAGCGATTTATTGCCACCCATTACATTATGGAAGGTGGAGGTGGCGTTACAACAAAATCAACTATTCCGGGTGCTTTTAACGGCATCGAGGATTTTAATGGTGACGGTTATTCCAGCGGTACTACAAATCCATATAATAGCAAACCTGCTTTATCCCCTGCCGAGTTGGTAGACGTAGAGGTTCTCCCAATCACGGGAAAATATAATTCACTTGTGGTGGCAAAAAATCTTGCCATGGATATTGCCTTGTTCAATCACTACAATCCAAATTTTGATGGAGCTTTGTCTTCAACAGGCGGATTCGATTTAAGACTGCCGCCCGAAAAAATGCAATTGTTTATGGTGAACAAATACCAGATCCTAAATGAATCTGTCCAGGTACTTTTGAGTGGAGCAGCAGTGCCACCCAATCGAACAGTATACCCAAAGGTGAAAGAGAAGAGAAAGTCTTAATTAAGCGAGCACTTGTCGCATCGCCTCTGCCTTGAGCAGGCATTCTTCATATTCTTTTTCAGCATCGCTGTAAAAAGTAATCGCACTCCCGGTTTGAAATGATAAGTATTTGAGTGTCGCGTTGTAGAGCGCACTACGGATCACCACGTTGAAATCGAAATCGCCTGTTGGATCAACATAGCCAATGGCACCTGAGAACAAACCTCGTTTGGTTTGCTCATATCGCTCGATCAATTCCATTACGCGTTTTTTTGGAGCCCCTGTCATACTGCCCATCGGGAAAGTTGCTTTCACAATATCGATCCAATCCAATCCTGGCCGCAATTCACCACTGATGGTGCTGATCATTTGATGTACTTGCGGGAACGTATATACGCCAAACAATTCATCAACCTCCACCGTGCCTTCTTTACAAACCTTGCTTAGGTCATTTCTTACCAGGTCAACGACCATCACATTTTCGCTCTTTTCTTTATTGCTGTCAAGCAGTTCTTTCTTCCGCAGATCGTCTTCAACCTCATCTTCAAGATTTCGTTTAGCCGTTCCCTTTATGGGCTGGGAAGATATCTTATTCCCAACTTTTTTCAGGTACCGTTCCGGGCTTGCACACAGGCAGCAACGATCTTTAAATTTATAAAGCGCAGAAAAGGGATTGGGAGACAGAGCTACTAATTTTTCGTAAACAGTGACCGGGTTGAGGACGACATTGTTCGCGAAAAATTCCTGGCAGAAATTGATCTCATAGCAATCGCCGCGCAAAATGTGTTGCTGTAATTTCCGGACAATACTCAGGTAATCATTTGCGCTGATGCGACTATCAATTGAAATCGAATCGGTGCTTCCCGGCTCTTTTTCAATTACCGTATTGTTGATGGCCTCAAAAATTTCTATCCCCTCCGAATCACAAAAGATCTTTAGCTCCTTTTCATCCAGTTTCAAAACCATTTCCGGGATAAAGAAATGACAATCAGGAAAGCCAACGCCATCAAAATTCATGGAACTAAGTTGTTCCATTTCATTTTTCAGATCATAAGCGAGATGACCGAATAACCATTCGCCCTCATCCACCACAAAGTCTTTCAAAGCTGCAAATGTTTTGCCAGCGCCAGCTTCCACGTTGCTCTTGCAACCAACGGCAAGCAGGCATTCGAACGCAGGCTCTTCAAAATGATATTTATGATTATCCAGTAAACAAAAAATGTTGAACGGTTGTACCCAGTTCAACATTTTTTGTTTGAAATCAGTAAAATCTTCTATGGGAAAAGAAAACGTTTGTTTCACTAAAAGTTGTTTATCCGTTCTCTTTAAATTCTAAAAATCATCATCGTCATCATATCCTGAACCGCCACCACCATCGAGGTCATCAAAACCGAGATCTTTAAACTCGTCATCTATTTTGAATTCATCATCTTCTTCTTTTGCAGCCTTCTTTCCGCCGGTTTTCTTCGCTGCTGATTTGGGCACGTCGAACTCGTCAAAATCGGGATCCCAATCATCGCCTTCCTCGCCTTTCTCCCATTCGTCCTCTACTTCTACATCATCTTCCTCTTCATCATCGTCCTCATCAGATTTGCCTTTCTTTGCTGCTGCTTTACCTTTCTTCACCGGTGCAACTTCTTCGTCCAAATCTTCGTCATCATCCTCATCTTCCTCTTCCTTTTTTGACTTCACAGGTTTGTCCGCAGTTTTCTTCACAGGAGCCTCCGCTTTGGGAGTAAGCTTTTTTCCTTTATCGGGTTTAGTAGCCATAATCAACTTATTATTACTGTAAAATTTCTGATAGATTTTTAATTAGCCAAATAAAAAAGTACTTTTCTGAAAATTATTTTTCTGCTTTAAGCCACAACAATCTGGTCTCTGCCTGGTCCATTACTGATGTATTTTACAGGCACTTTCAAAAATTCATTCATATACAGCACATATTCTTTCATCTTTGCAGGCAACTCATCATAATTACTAATTTTTGTAATGTCTGATTGCCATCCTTCAAAACTTTTATATACCGGATCAATTTGAACCTTGGTCATCTGGAACGGCACATAACTTTTTTCTTCGCCTCCTACATTGTACCGGTTGCAGACTTTCAGTTCTGGTAACGCATCCAGGATATCAGTCTTGGTCATGATAACCTTTGTAACACCGTTGATCATACAGGCATATTGGAGCGCCACAAGATCGATCCAGCCACATCTGCGAGGACGTCCAGTTGTTGCGCCGAACTCACTACCAATTTTGCGCAAGGTTTCACCCGTTTCGTCATTCAGTTCCGTTGGAAATGGACCGCTACCTACCCGCGTGCAATACGCTTTCGAAACACCATACACTTCCTTGATCTTTTGAGGTGCAATGCCAAGTCCTGTGCAAACGCCTGCAGAAATCGTATTACTACTGGTTACAAATGGAAAAGTACCAAAATCAACATCAAGCATACTTCCCTGTGCTCCCTCTGCCAATACTTTCTTGCCTTGTTGAATTTTGTCGTTGATGAAATATTCTCCATTAACGATTTTGAATTCTTTCAACAATTCAATGGCCTCGAAAAACTCATCTTCCCAGCTGCTGATATCTTCCTGGAAATTATAATTATCAAGCAGCCGTTGGTGCTTGAGTCTTAACTTGATGTATTGCGATGTAAAATTTTTGTCCAGCAAATCACCAACCCTCAAACCGTTGCGCCCCGTTTTATCCATATACGCAGGACCAATGCCTTTTAATGTCGAACCGATCTTCTCATTGCCCTTAGCAAGTTCACTTGCTTTATCTAACGCACGGTGTGTCGGTAATATTAGATGTGCCCTTTCAGAAATGTAAAGATTTTTTTTATAGTCGATACCCATTGAAGCAACTGTGCCACATTCTCTTCTCAAGGTAACAGGGTCCAACACAACGCCGTTTCCAATGAGGTTAATTTTGTCTTCATGAAAAATTCCACTTGGAATTTGGTGTAGTACAACCTTAGTGCCGTTGACATAGAGTGTATGACCCGCGTTCGGTCCACCCTGGAACCTTGCTATCACATCATAGCCTGGTGCAAAATAATCTACGATCTTTCCCTTACCCTCATCTCCCCATTGCAATCCTAATATTACGTCTACCATTATTTATTATTTCAGGTTAATTGTTTAAGTATTTAGTCAAATTTATTTTCAGCGAGTTGACCAGGTAGGTGTGTGCCCGGGAGATTTGTAGGAGCCGAGATATAAGCGCTGACCTTGATGAACACCTGGTTGATTTTTTAAACCGGCGGTAAAAATAAATTGAAATAAAACAACCACCTAAAATGAAATTTATTTGTTTGGAAGTTGGGGAGAACCCCGGTTTGTTCGGGAACCACATCAAGATTCAAAGCTGGGTGCAGTTCCTGGTCAATGGCAACTTCTCGCACACAAAAAAAGCATAACTTCGGAACTACTAATGATGCGTGCGATCTTCTTAAAAACTTCTGCTGTTTTATTCTTTTTCTGTTGGAGCGCTTCCCTACCTGCGCAGGTTTGCAATGGCTCATTGGGCGACCCTGTGGTGAACGTAACTTTTTCATCGGGAGATAATCCCGGCCTGCCGTTAGCATCCGCATCTACCTCTTACAATTTTGTAACAACAAGCTGCCCTGATGATGGCAATTACACCGTTGTAAACAGTACTTCGGGCTGCTTTGGGAATAGCTGGCATAGCATCTCGGAAGACCACACACCCAATGACGTGAATGGTTATATGATGCTGGTGAATGCGACTTTTACCCCAGGAGATTTTTATGTTGATACTGTAAAAGGGCTGTGCGCAAATACTACGTATGAATTTGCAGCCTGGATCACAAATGTATTGGGCGCAACCTCCTGCACCCCGACTCCCATTTTACCAAAATTGGTTTTTAATATTGAAACCGTCAATGGCGTAGTACTGGGAACTTATTCAACAGGTGACATTCCGGGTACACCGTCGGCAGTCTGGAAGCAGTATGGACTATTTTTTACCACGCCTGCGAACACCAACAACGTGGTGATCCGGCTTACAAATACTGCTCCGGGAGGCTGTGGAAATGATATTGCGCTGGATGATATTACTTTTCGGCCCTGCGGGCCAACGGTTAACTTAGGCGCCACTAATGACGATTCTGGCATTAATTTATGCCGGGGTGATTTAACCCCGGTAAGCATTGACGCAACATTGGGGCCTGGTTATAATACTCCCAACTTCCAGTGGCAGGAAAGCACCACCCAGGGTAATTCCTGGATAGACCTGGCTGGTGCAACAACCAGTTCGTTCACATTCTTCAGAACTGCATCCGGCGTTTATCAATACCGGTTAGCTGTAGCTGACGGAACAAATATCCTGCTTACCAAGTGCCGGATCGCCTCAGAAGCGCTTTCAATTACAATTCATGATAAGCCTGTTATCGATGCCACTGTGAACAGTCCTGTTTGCGAAGGGAGTTTTATAAACCTTGGGGCTACCGGCGCCTTTACTTATGCCTGGAAGGGAGTTGGCGGTTTTACCGCAACAGGAGCTAATCCTGTACTGGCCGCCACAGGTAATGCTGCCGGTCAGTATTTGGTGACTGGCACGGACCAGTTTGGATGTATTGATAGCGCTTCGACGAACGTGATCGTCAACCCGAAACCAACGGCAACTGTCAGCAGCGATGTAATAATCTGCCGCGGCGATTCAACGATTCTTAGAGCAGCAGGTGGAATTACTTACGAATGGTCTCCAACTACCGGCCTGTCTTCTGCCGCGACCAATAATTCAAAGGCAAAGCCTGACGTTACTACCTTGTACCAGGTCGTTGTCACCGGTTCAAACGCTTGTACGGATACTGCCCGGGTAACCGTGACTGTGTTGCCCAAGCCGGTGGCCAATGCAGGGGGAGACAAAATGTTATTAAAAGGCGAATCCGCGATCCTGGATGGGGTAATCTCAAATACAAACGTAACTTTTTACTGGACGCCGGCATCCACCCTGAATGATGCATCGGCAACCAATCCCGTGGCTACCCCACTTACCAACCAGGTGTACACGCTACACGTCGAATCCGATAATGGATGCGGCAGTTCAACTGACGATGTGTTCGTGAAAGTGTACAATGATATTTACATACCTAAGGCCTTTAGCCCTAACAATGACGGATTAAATGACAGCTGGAACATTGAAGCGCTGGGTGTTTTTCCAAATGCAATCATGCGGGTGTATAACCGCTTTGGTCAACTGGTATTTGAGGGTTCGGCATTGAATACT
>JAURWD010000182.1 GCA_030655145.1 Ferruginibacter sp. | reverse complement strand
AACGGTGTGCACTGCAGGCAGTTCCAGCCTGGCCAAAACTCGTCGAGAAACTAAGTAGAAAAAATAAAAAAAGTAAGAGAGCACCAGAGGTTCTGGAGACCAGTCGAGGTCGCCAGGAAGTTTTCAAAGTGCGATCGCAATCGTTGGAAAAATTAATCATAATGATAAATTTTAGTAGATAAAAAAGCTTTCAATAGTAATGAGACTACCTGGTGAACCATACCGGCGAATTTGAATGGCATCTAAATGCAACTCATCTATTCACTTTCAGCTACCAGGACTTGCGAGAACTCCATTGCCAAAAATTTACCAGGACAAACCTGTAAATCATTAGCTAGCGTTGACCATAGGCGGTGATATTAAGGTGAGCAATGAAATGACATTTAATGAATCAAAAAATGAGAAATCCTCCGGGGGTTTGAGGTGAGAACGACAGCACTGCGATGTGAAGCCGATGGCTTGAGATAGGATATGAACGGTTGACTAAAACAAGTCTTGTGGCTAGCGATAATTGCGGACAGGCCGATAACTGATTTAAACTTTACACTGGTTGAAGTCGTGCGAAGTTTGCCACAATCAGCTATAAAAACTGGTCACTTACGCTGTAAGAATTGTAATTAAAGAACGGAGGTTAAGCAAGAGAGGGCTTTCAAATGAATAAGGATTTTCGCAGTCTGTGTTGAGGACAATAAGAAAATATAGGAGTAATTATAGGAATTGTATTTCGGAGAAAATCGTCCATCAGTTCAGTTGGCTGGGCCTGATGACGCGGTAAATATATTGAAGCCTCCAGCGAAATACAAACATTTTTTAATGTTTCTTAAAAATGTGCAAAATATTAGGCGGTGTCAGTTACCCAAAAAAAGTGATGGACCATTGCACATGTTTTCTTCCTTATTATTGTGTCGGAAAAATTCTAAGATATGGACAGCGCTCGCTTACTGGAGGAACTGAAAAGTGAAACTTATGTGATGATTCGCCCCTCGCCCATTGCAGGAATTGGTGTGTTCGCGCTTCGGGATATTCCGAAAGGCTGTCGCAAAATGTTTTCGACGACAAAGGAGAACCCGGAAGAGTGGATTCCCGTGGACCGGAAAGAGATCGGCAAACTGCCTGAGCATTCGAAGGCTTTAGTAGAGACTTATTGTTTATATGATGACACTCACTACTATGTGCCGGAAGGAGGTTTTAAAAAAATGGACCTGGTAAATTTTCTTAATCATTCGGAGGAACCAAACGTGGTATCTATCAATGAAGGAGAATTTTTTGAAGCTTTACGTGATATAAATCAGGATGAGGAATTGCTGGTCGATTATGGGAAATTGGTCACCGAATAATAAAACAGCCTGCAGGCTGGTCGCATGAACCACTTGCAGGCTGTTTTTAAGAATCAATTTACAGGTTACATACCCCCGCCTGAATATACATTACTTTCATTAGTGGTCGTACCCCGGGTATTCATGCCCGGCATCACTTGTCCTAATATTTTCTTCCCCTGTTCTTTCAAATTACTGGTCAGTTTTGTTTTTTGATCAGGACTCATTTTTGAATACTTGTACCAGGCAAAAGCGGCTAATCCTGCAAGCAGAAGACCGCCACCTGATTTTCTATTTCCTAACATGTTTTGTAACATAACACTAAATTTTGTGGTTAATAATACAGTTGTCCCATAAGGAGTATAAAAAATCATACCACTGTTTGGAGATAACCTCATACACCTTCTTGAAAGTTTATTTCAGGCGTTGACATTATCCGAAAAGCATTTGCGCAATGATCAAAGTGACGATCACATTAAATAGTTGCGCTACCAAAAAAGCGATCAACGGCTTCCTGTTGTTGCCTTTTACCAGGTCGGCAAAATTTGTTTCCAGCCCAATGCTGGTAAATGCCAATACGAACCATACTGATTGAAGATTTTTCAGCCCATCTTTTACATCTGAGATGGTTTCCGGCTGCAGGAAAAATGAGAATAGCAGGGAAGCAGCTACAAAACCCAGGACAAACTTTGGAAAACGTTCCCAGATCACCCGAAGTGTGGGCTTTTCAGGAGCATCCGCGCCAGCTTTTTTGTTCCAGGTCCAGTATAAAGAAATAGCAAATGCGGCGAGGCCTAATAACACATTCTGGGAGAATTTTACAATCGTGCTGATCTTTAAAGCTTCTTCTCCAACAAGCGTTCCGGAAGCCACCACCGCTCCGGTGGTATCGATACTTCCTCCGAGCCACGCTCCTGTGACCTCCTGCGAAAGCCCCATCCAGCCTGCGATATACGGCATCCCGATCATCATGGGAATGGCACAGATCAATACAAGCGAAATAACCAATGATAATTTTTTTGAATCACCATTGATTGCCCCGGAAGTCGCGATTGCCGCGGAAACGCCACAGATTGAAACAGCGCTGGAGATCATCATGGTAAGTTCCTGGTCTACCTTCAATTTTCTACACAACCAAAAAGCAAAATACCAAACAGAGATCACGACTAACAAAGCTTGTAACAAGCCGTAAGAACCTGCCTTTAAGATATCGGAAAAAATGATGCTGGTACCCAACAAAACCAACCCGATCTTCACAAACAGTTCGGTGGACAGCGTTTTGCGAAACCACTCTGGTAATTTGAATAAATTCCCGATGATCAGCCCGATCGATAAACTGAAAATTACGGCTTCCAAATTGAGTCCTTTGATGGTTTTATTTCCAGCAAGTATGAGGGCAAGCACCGTGATAATGTATAGGATGGAAAAACTGGTAAAGAAGGTCCTGATGGGTTTTCCTGTAAGCAACACACCTACAAATGCAATAAGAAGTACGAAGAGAAATTGTATCGCAATGACCAGGAGATTTGAGGAACTTAAGATTTTCGAAGTGAGTTCTGCAGCCGTACTCCATCCGTACGCCGGGCTTGCCGGTTGCACTCCAATAAGAGCTAATACGATAATTAAAAATCCAAGAATCACCACGACCCAATCTTCGTGAATAGAAATTTTTGTTGTAGAATTCGTCATGAAATTATTGATTAGAAAAATTAAGCTGGTTGTAGAAAAGTTTTAAAGATACTCAAGTATTGGCGTCCTGTTTTATTGAAGATGCACGAATTTTCTTAACACCAGTATTTAATATAATGCCGCTGAATCGTTTACTTCACGACCACCTACCTATTTATATTGTTCAGGTAAATTTCTGCATTAAGATCAACATCTGCCTCGATTCTAATCAGTCAAGATCCTTGATTTTTATTGATTGGAAAAGTCGCTGTTGCACGCCTCAAATTACCAACGCCCTCATATCCAACCTCAATATCAATCGTAACGCAATACATAGTCCACTAAATTAGTGGACAAAATAAATACCTTTCATGCAAAGTGCCAAGTTTATTCATGAGTAGAGTTATTTTCAGACTACAATCCAATTTGCAGGTGTTGACATTTTACTGACAGGGTCAAACAACAACGCTTAACACGTCACTTGTTCTCAATAGTAAAGCCTGCAAATCAAATCAAGATTAAAAAAAATCCCCTTCAAATTGAAGGGGACCTTTTTTAATTTTTAGAGCGAATGGATTAGTATCCCATTCCACCCATATCAGGAGCACCACCACCATGGCTATGCGCTGATTCTTCTTTTGGCCTGTCTGCGATCACACACTCTGTAGTTAACAACATACCTGCGATAGAGGCTGCATTTTCCAATGCGATACGTGTAACTTTAGTTGGATCGATAACACCAGCTTTAAACATTTTTTCATACACTTCGGTACGAGCGTTGAAACCAAAATCACCTTCGCCTTCTTTGATCTTTTGAACAACGATGCTGCCTTCAATACCGCTGTTAACAACGATCTGGCGTAATGGCTCTTCGATGGCACGCTTAACGATCTGCATACCTGTTGTTTCATCTTCGTTAACACCTTTCAGTTTATCCAAAGACTGTATAGCGCGGATGTAAGCAACACCACCACCTGGTACAATGCCTTCTTCAACAGCTGCACGGGTTGCGTGTAGCGCATCATCAACGCGATCTTTCTTTTCTTTCATTTCAACTTCTGTTGCGGCACCTACGTACAACACAGCAACACCACCACTTAATTTAGCCAAACGCTCCTGTAATTTTTCTTTATCGTAGTCTGAAGTAGTTACTTCAACCTGGGCTTTAATTTGATTTACCCTTGCAACGATGTCAGATTTTTTTCCTTTACCACCCACGATCGTAGAATTGTCTTTATCAATTACAACTGAACTTGCAGAACCTAGATAAGTAAGGTCAGCATTTTCCAATTTGTAACCCTGCTCTTCGCTGATCACCGTACCTGCGGTAAGGATCGCGATGTCTTGCAACATTTCTTTTCTTCTGTCACCAAAACCTGGAGCTTTAACTGCGGCAACTTTGATAGTACCACGTAATTTATTTACAACCAGGGTAGCCAATGCTTCACCATCAAGGTCTTCAGCAATGATCACCAATGGACGACCACTTTGAGCAACTTTCTCCAGGATATGAAGAATGTCTTTCATTGCGGAAATCTTTTTATCATAAATAAGGATATAAGGATTATCCAGCTCAGATTGCATTTTTTCGCTGTTTGTAACGAAGTATGGGGAAATGTAACCGCGGTCAAACTGCATACCTTCTACAACTTCAACAGTTGTATCGGTTCCTTTTGCTTCTTCAACTGTAATAACACCTTCTTTACCAACTTTAGCCATTGCTTCAGCAATCAATTTTCCAATAGCAGGATCATTGTTTGCAGAAATAGAAGCAACCTGCTCAATTTGTTTACCACTGTTTCCAACAGCTAATGACTGGCCTTGTAAATGAGCAACAACTGCAGAAACAGCTTTATCAATACCGCGTTTCAAATCCATCGGATTAGCACCAGCGGCTACGTTCTTAAGACCTTCAGAAATGATTGCCTGGGCCAACACAGTTGCTGTTGTAGTTCCGTCACCCGCAATATCTGCAGTTTTAGAAGCTACTTCTTTAACCATTTGAGCTCCCATGTTTTCAATCGGATCTTCCAGTTCAATTTCTTTTGCAACCGTAACACCATCTTTAGTAACCTGTGGTGCGCCGAATTTTTTCTCGATAACTACGTTACGACCTTTTGGTCCAAGGGTTACTTTAACCGCATTTGCCAATGTATCAACGCCCTTCTTCATTTTGTTGCGGGCTTCGATATCGAAATATATCATTTTTGCCATAAAAAATTAATTTTGAAAATTTGAAATTTTAAGAATCGAAAATGCAGTTTTACACTTTCATTTTGTACGGGTCAATTATACGATCGCAAGGATATCGCTCTCTCTCATGATCAGGTACTCAGCACCTTCAACAGTGATCTCAGTTCCAGCATATTTACCATAAAGAACTGTATCGCCTGCTTTCACAGTTACGGGTTCGTCTTTTTTACCAGGACCAGCAGCGAGAACAGTTCCACGTTGTGGCTTTTCTTTTGCTGTATCCGGAATGATGATGCCGCCCGCAGTTTTTTCTTCTGCAGCAGCTGGTTGCACAATTACCCTGTCATGTAAAGGTGTAATGTTTAACTTCTTAGCCATAATTGTATTGATTTTGATGAAATGAAATGTAAATACCCGAACATTTGTCAGGCAGCGAAGGTACACCAATACTATACCAAACCCGGATAATGGAAGACTTGTCAGATTCTTTCCTGTTAAAAATTCCTTTCCCTACCTATTAGTGAAATTTAGTCAGCAGGGCAGCGTCTCTTGTGTCAGTTTTTGGGCAACCGCAATCCAAAGAATCAAAGTGCGGACAGATTTTGCAAAGACCTTCAAAGGAGCATTTAACCCGGGTTTGATCGTTGAGTTGATTTTGAAAGGCGGCTAAAATGTTTACCTTCGCGTTTCAAAAAGTTCTTTTAGAATGATCAGTAGAAGAAATATCCGGGTTAAAGTAATGCAATGCCTGTATACTTTAGAACGTACGAATAACGAGGTGAAACCCGGCGAGGCAATGAAGTTGTTGAAGACACAGGTTGACCAATCCCGCCAGCTTTTTGTTTACCTGGTTTTTTTTATTAGCGAGGTTGCCCGGTACGCCGAAAAAGATGCGCTCAAAAAAGCCTCCAAACATTTACCTACCGCGAGTGACTTGAATATCAATACCAAGATCGTTGGTAATGAACTGCTTTGGAAAATCTTAGAAGATCCAGCTTATAAAACTGCTGTTGCTGAAACAAAACCAGCGCATTTTGCAAACGAAGAACTCCTGAAAAAAACCTACCAGGCCCTCATTGCTTCAGAAGAATATTCAGATTATATCAATTTGCAATCCAGAGATAAAAAGGGCGAAAAAGATATTCTGGAATTTATTTTCACCAACCTGATGTTGCCAAATGATCTGTTCATTAGCCACGTTGAAGAACACTTTATCAACTGGGATGATGATGCCGAAATGATGAACATCCTGATCCAGAATTTTCTTCAAAAACCGGCAAGCACAAATTTCAATGAAATTCTGAGCAAAGAAAAATGGGATTTTGCGAAAACACTTTTACAGACCACCCTGGATAAAAAAGAAGTTAGCCTTGAACTACTTAAACCAAAATTAAAAAACTGGGATGCAGAAAGAATAGCGGCCTTGGATCTGATCATTATCCAAATGGGCATAAGTGAGTTCCTGTTTTTTGAAACAATACCGACAAAGGTTACCATCAACGAATACATTGACCTCGCCAAAGACTATAGCACCCCACAAAGCGGCCAGTTTATTAACGGCATCCTTGATAACATCCACAAAGAGCTGAGTGCGGAAGGAAAAATAAATAAACGCAGTTTCAAAAACAGCACTCTTTAATCAACATTCAATTTTTATATAAATGCGAAATCTCTTTTTTCTTTTGGTAATGATTTGTGGCATCGCCTCCTGCGATGTAAGGAAGAACGATAAGGTGGTTGACGATGGCGTTCAGCAATTGGAAAATGCAAAGAAAGATACTACTACCGTTCAATTAATTGACAGCGTATATAATTTTGGCACCGTTGCAGATGGCGAAGTGGTGACGTTTAATTTCCGCTTCAAGAATAGCGGCGATAAACCGATGGTGATCACAAATACGACTGCAAGTTGCGGCTGTACGGTTCCGGAAAAACCGGAAAAACCGATCATGCCCGGGGAAACCGGCTTTATCAAAGTAGCCTTTAACAGTAAAGGAAAGATCGGGCATAATGAAAAGAACATCACCGTAATGGCGAATACGAATCCGGCTTTTCCTACCCTGGTCTTAACCGGTGATGTAAAGGAAGTTAAATAAAACAATCATCTTTAATAATAAAATAAACACCACATGCAATTACTAGGAATTTTTTTAACAATGGGTCAAGGGTCCGCCCAGGGTAGCAGCAGCTTCTCTTTAATTTTCATGGGAGCTATGATACTTGTATTCTGGCTTTTTATGATCAGGCCGCAGGCAAAAAAAGCAAAGCAACAAAAGACCTTTATCACGGATCTTAAAAAAGGTGATAAGGTAGTAACGATAGCTGGAATTCATGGCACCATCAACAAGGTGAATGAAGATGGAACCTTAAGCCTTGAAGTTAGCCCGGGTAGCTACCTGAAAATTGAAAAGAGTACCGTGAGTATGGAAATGTCAGCGAGCCTGAATAAACCTGCTGCCGAAGTAAAAGCTTAATTTTTAGCGCAACCATGCTGTTTTGATTTACACTAAATATTTATCAACCGATCGTACCTTCGATCGGTTTTTTTATGAAATAGCTGTTCATGATAAAAGTTGGAATAACTGGAGGAATAGGTAGTGGAAAATCTATCGTGTCGAAAGTATTCGAAGTACTGGGTGTGCCGGTTTATTATGCCGACGACGCTGCAAAACGGCTTATGAATACAGACGAAGGGCTCAGGCAACAACTAACTGAGAAGTTTGGAGCGGGAGTTTACGATGAGCGGGGCCTGAACCGGAAATACCTTTCAGCACAGGTTTTTGAAAATACAGCAAAACTGGAATTACTGAATTCGATCGTGCACCCCGCTACGATTCTTGATGCTGAACGTTGGATGGCAGCCCAGCAAGCACCTTATGCTATCAAAGAAGCTGCCCTCATTTTTGAGAGTGGTTCGCAACAATACCTCGATCTTGTTATCGGTGTGTCTGCACCAGAGGCGCTTCGGATCCAACGCGTGATGCACCGCGACAAGGTGACCCGTACGGAAGTAAAAAACCGGATCAGCAAACAAATAGCAGAAAGTTTGAAAATGCGTTTATGCGATTACGTTATAAAGAACGATGATCTTCACCCCGTGATTCTGCAGGTTGAAAAGTTGCATGCGCAGTTGCTTCGAAAAGCTACATTATCTTCTGCAGTAGAGCCCTCAACAAATGATACTAATTGACGAACCGCTTATCAAAAGACTTTTTCTCCGCCGATGTAAGTCTGCATCACGCGAGCCTTTAAAATAGCTTCGGGGGACGCCTGCATAATATCAGTATCCAGCACAATAAAATCCGCGAACTTTCCCACCTCCAGGCTTCCTTTTTCCTGCTCTTCAAAATTTGACCTTGCTGCCCAAATAGTCATGCCCCTTAATGTTTCCTGGCGGCTCAAGGCGTTCTCCATTTGAAACCCGGCTGCCGGCCATCCTTTGGCATCTTTGCGAATACAGGCGGCATAGAATGTTTTCAGCGGGCTGATATCTTCAACCGGGAAATCTGTTCCCAAAGGCAACCAACCATTCTGATCAAGCAATTCTTTGTAGGCATAGGCACCTTTCACCCGCTCCTCCCCTAACCTGTCAGCGGCCCAATACATATCAGATGTCGCGTGGGTGGGCTGAACAGAAGGAATGATGCTATACTTACCAAACCAATTGAAGTCGTCTCTCTGAACAACCTGGGCATGCTCAATCCGCCAGCGGCGATCGTTTTTACCTTTCAACAATTTACTGTAAGCCTGCAAGATCACCCGGTTGCCCGAATCGCCGATCGCGTGCGTACACATTTGAAAATTGTGCTCATAAATTTTGGCAGCAACAGAATCAAAATGTTCTTTATTGCTCAACAAAAAACCCTGGCTTGCTGGTTTGTCGGAATAAGGGGCTAAGAGGCAGGCACCGCGAGAACCAAGGGCACCATCCGCGTAAACTTTGAAGGAGGAAACATTGAGAAAGTCGGTTTTAATTTTGCCCCTTTTGAAAATTCTTGCGTAGTCCCTTTCTTCATCACTCAACATTACGTATAAACGCATTTTTAACGATTTGTTCTTCTGCAGTTCTTCAATTCCAAGCACATCATCATACGAAAGGCCACAATCGTCCACGGTAGTAAGTCCCACAGCAAAACAATTTGCCGCAGCTTTTAATAATGCATCTTTTTTTTGTTGGCGTGTTGGTGATGGAATTTTTGAGGCAACCAGATCGATCGCATTGTCTACTAAAATACCTGTAAGCTTTCCGTCTTTCATTGCAACTTCTCCGCCGACAAGGGTTGCTCCGGGAGCCAGGGAACCAAGAGCCGAAGCATTAGCGATCGCTGCATGCCCATCTACCCGCGAGAGAAAAACCGGCCGCCCGGGAAATAGTTGATCCAGTTGCGTTTTGTCCGGGAACTCTTTAGCTGACCAATCATTTTGATCCCAGCCTCGCCCGGTGATCCATCCTGTAGGATTTGCAGCGGCATATTCTTTCAGCTTATCAAGAACTTCCTCCCAACTGCCGGTGCCAGTGAGGTCTACTGACTGCAAGCCAAGTCCATAGCCAAGAAAATGTGCATGGGCATCAATAAAACCGGGATAGATAAATTGTTGTTTTGCATCAATTGTTGTTGTTGGGGCAAAGTCTTTTTTTAATTGGTTACTCGTGCCGACCGCCAGTATCTTTCCCTCCC
>JAURWD010000171.1 GCA_030655145.1 Ferruginibacter sp. | reverse complement strand
AACCGTGGGATTGCCCCTAGGTATTGCCGCCAAATTAATTTTGAACGGCACCATCACACTCACCGGGGTACACATTCCAATCCTGCAGGAAATCTATGAACCTGTGCTAGCGGAACTTGAAGCAGCAGGTATTTGTTTTTCAGAAAAAAATATCCTCAAATCCAGCCTTTCAAACTCCTGACCCTGCGCTCAGGCCTTCATTTAATTTAAAGTAGTTTTGCACCATGGGTGAATTTTCAATGCAGGATGCGATACAGGCCTTCTTAAAACAAAGCCGGTTAAAGGGTGATGTGCAGGCGCTCCAGATCGAAGATGTGTGGGAAAAAATTATGGGTAAAACCATTGCGAAATACACGGATAAAATTCAGATCATTAACCAGACCTTATTCATTAGCTCCACTGTTGCTCCTTTAAAAAATGAATTGATGTACCAGAAAGAAAAGATCATTGAACTGGTGAATGACGCCCTTGGCGAAAAAGTGATCAAAGAAGTCGTGATCAAATAAACGAAATTTCTAAGTCCTTAGTCGGGGGTCTACCCGGGCGTATAAAACATCAGCCAGCACATTTATCAAAATAAAAATACAGGCACTCACCAGTACTGCACCCATAACTACCGGGTAGTCTAATTTCTCCAGGGCATCCACGGTGATCTTTCCAATTCCTCTCCATCCAAAAATATATTCAACAAAAAAAGCGCCGGCAAGTAGTTCGGCAAACCAACCGGTTATGGCTGTGATGACAGGGTTCAAAGCATTTCGTAAAGCGTGGCGAAAAATGACGGTTCGCTTGTTGAGCCCTTTCGCATAGGCGGTGCGAATGTAATCCTGAGAGAGTACATCCAACATGGAACTGCGCGTGAGTTGGGTGATGATGGCCAGCGGTCGGATCCCTAAAGTGAACGCAGGCAGGATAAGGTTTTTTAGAGTGAGAAATTTTTCGCCCGTCACTTCGTCAATGTCGAACCAGCTACCGGTGAGGTTCAGGCCGGTATATGGATGAAGGACCACGCCAAACAAAAATGCGATGACGATCGCCATGAAAAACGAGGGTGCAGATATGCCAGCGATACTTGCAAACACCGCACTCGTGTCCATCCAGGTTCCCTTTTTGACAGCGGCGATCACGCCAAGAAAAATGCCGACGATCGTTGCAAATATCATCGCCGCGATTGCGAGCAACAAGGTTCCGGGTAGGGCTTCCATCAGCACTTGTCCAACATTTTTTTTCGTCTGGTAACTTTTACGCAGGTAAGGAACTTTGAGGGCGAGCGCCGTTTCACCCCCGATAAAAATTCCTTTCAATTCTTTCTTTGCAATATCTGTCCGGCTATGAATTGCCAGTGGCGACACATCATTCAGGTAATAAACAAACTGTTTCCATTTAGGCTGGTCGAGATACAGATCCTTCCGGATGTTATCCATGGTTTTTTTATCGCCGGTCTGGCCAACGATCAGTCTTGCCGGATCCCCAAAACCCTGGAACATAAAAAATACCAGCACGACAACCCCAAGCAGTACCAGTATTCCATTTAAAAATTTCGAAAGCAAATTCATCCGGCGTTTTTAGTAACGGTCAAAATTATTTCAAAGCCTGATCCAGGTCGGCCCAGCTGAATTTATCCTGTACCACGGGGCCTTTCATTTTGAATAAGGTTGGGTTGGCACGGGCTGCTGTTTTTATTGCCGTTGCATCACTCGTCAGGACGGGGATGTTGTAATTATTTGTTTTATTGAAGAAGGTGTTGACGGTTTCACTATCAGAAGTGATGATGTAGATCGGAATCTTTTGTTGCTGTAGTTTTTGAGCAAGCGCAGAGAACTCTGTCGACCAGCGCGCATTTCCTTCCTGCATATTTTGCAGGAAAAATAAATAATAACCACCTGGTTGTGTCAAAATTTCTTCCGTAAGATTTGCTCCTGATGAATCGACCAGGGAAAAATCGTTGATAGCTGGCACATTGTTTACCCCGGCTTTCAAAAGTTTTTGTTTACGTTCGAAAAATGTCCAGGTACTATCGGGTAAATTTTCTGTGGTAAAATCTTTTTTCTCTCCTCCCTTCTGGTACACAAAAACATATTCGTATTCATCCGGGATCGCACCCGCTGGCATCTTGCGCAGCTCAAGAATGTTGTTGCCTTTTTTATAAGGGAGACAATCTTTCAGGGGTAAATGCTTCAACACATAAAACTGCAGGAAGGTTACGCCAAGCAAGGAAAGAAAAACCACGAGGCCGGGGAAAGAATTTTTAGTAATTGGAAGAATGTATTTTTTGCCAATGAACAAACAAGCGATCAGCGCCAGCAAAATAAGATCCTTCGTAAAAGTCTGCATTGGTGTTAACGGTATACAGTCGCCAAAGCAGCCGCAGGCACGGATCTTACCACTAAACAATACATACCCTGTGAGAAAAGTAAAAAATAGGGTGAGCAGTAACAACAGTGTAAACACCAGGTTTTTGCGCCAGCCAACTAACAGTGCAACACCTAGCACTACTTCTAATGCGATCATAAACATAGAGAATTGCAAAGCTTGTCCATGCATGCTGTTCATCACGCTGGGAATAAAACCTGAAGCAGCCCAGGCCTCAAAGAATTCCTGCATTTTGTAACCCAGCCCAAGTGGATCAATGGCTTTTACAAGCCCGGAGAAAATAAACAAACCACCGACCAGGAAGCGAGCGATATTGACGAATAATTTCATAATGGTTTATAGTTATTGGAAAAAAATTGTAGTTAAGACATGGATGTGTTTGTGGCGTGTTTGCCTTCTTCAATGAGGATCAACGCGAAGATGCCATAGTTGATGATGTCGTAATAATTTGCGTCGATCCCTTCGCTCATAATGGTCTTCCCTTCATTTATCAATATTTGCTTGATGCGTAACAGCTTGGCAAGAATAAGATCTGTAAAACTTTCCTGGCTCATGGAGCGCCAGGCCTCACCATAATCATGGTTTTTATCTTCCATCAATGTTTTGGCTTGCTGCGCTTTTTCCCGGTAAAAAGTGTCGACATCTTTTACATCCAATTCTTCCGTTTCTTCAGATTGCAGTTGAAGTTGTATAAGGCCGATGATCGCATAATTCACGATTCCTTTGAATTCGCTCATGATGTCATCGCCAATGCGTTGGTTGCGTTTTTCCTGGATGGTGCGAATGCGCTTGGCTTTAATATAGATCTGGTCAACAATAGAAATGGTTCGGTAAACACGCCAGGAAGTACCATAATCTTTCGTCTTCTTTAAAAAGATATCCCTGCAGTTGTCAATGGCCCGATCGTATTGCGCTTCAGTGTTCATCGTATAGTGAATGTATCTACTTTTGTTCTGCTGATTTACTGCAAAGTTTTGCAGGAATTCTGGTAATAAAGGTTAAAAAATCAAATGAGGCAGGCACGGACTTTCACCGTGTGGACGCACATTTGTTATCGTCAAAAATACCGCTTCTTACTGATGTACACACTCAACTGTAAAGGAAAATTATTGGTGATCGGACGGCCGTTGGTGATGGGCATCGTGAATGCTACTCCTGACTCCTTTTACACAGCTAAGGCGACTCCGGCTATCCGCGAAGCGATCCTGCTTGCGGAGAAAATGATCATGGAGGGTGCAGACATCATTGATATCGGCGGACAAAGTACGCGACCCGGAAGTGAACGTATTAGTGCTCCGGAAGAATCAGAAAGAGTTGTCCCACTGATAGAGGAACTGGTCGCAAAACATCCCGGAGTGATCATTTCAGTTGATACCTACCACCACCGTGTAGCCGAAGCTGCGGTCGCCGCAGGAGCATCTATTGTAAATGATATCAGTAGTGGCGATATGGACCCAGCGATGATACCACTTGTAGCGGGCTTGAATGTTCCTTACATCTGCATGCACATGCAGGGAACTCCCGAAAACATGCACAAGAACCCGCAATATGAAGATGTGGTGAAAGAAGTGCTGGATTATTTTATTTCAAAAGCTGCTACCTGCAAAACTGCTGGTATAAAAGATTTGATCGTTGATCCCGGTTTTGGTTTTGGTAAAACCATCACCCACAACCTAACCTTGCTCAAGTCACTAAAAGTCTTCGGTATATTGCACCTGCCAATACTGGTAGGCATTTCGAGAAAAGGAACGATTTACAAAACACTCGGCATTACCGCTGATGAAGCACTGAATGGAACAACCGTTCTAAATACCATTGCCCTCTTGAATGGCGCCTCACTGTTGCGGGTACACGATGTAAAGGAAGCAAAAGAAGCGATCAAATTAGTAAGCGCTTATACTACTGCCTCCTAAAAAAATTGCTGCCCCTTTTACGGAGCAGCAATGTATTACTAAGTTAATGTTATTTATTTCTGAGGAGCTTCAGCCTGGCCTTGTGGTTGACCTTGACCCTGGGCTTGCTGGGCTTGTTGTTGCGCCTGCATCATTGCTTCACGCTGAGCCATCATCATTTTTTGCATTGCTGCATTTGCTGCCACTGCCTGGGTTCTATCCAATACGTCAGCAACAACTATGTCGAAAATTAATATCTCATTTGCTTTAAGCTGCGGGCCTTGTGCCTGGCTTCCGTATCCTAAAGGTGAAGGGATAAAAAATCTTGCCTTAGCGCCTTTATTCAGAAGGGACAACCCGTCATTCCATCCTTTGATCACGGTCATTCCACGTGAAGGATCGCCTGACATTGTAACCAGGATCGGTTGGGCAGGACGACCATTCGAGGTATCCATGTTTGTATCAAATTCTCCACCCTGCATGTTTTTTCCGCGGTACAATACCTGCACAGACACAGATGTATCGATCAACGGACCGGCACCTGGTGACAGTATTTCAACATAAGTACCAAGTGGTGCTTTTGTCGCCTTGATGTTATTTTTCGCCAGGTAATCAGTTATGATCTTATCGTCAGTTTTTGTTTGAGCGATCGACTTAACTGAATCTTTTACGCGAGCCACTTCCATCTGCGCTTTGTAAGCACTGTCAGCACCTTCTTTGGTTTGAAAAATGTTTACGATTTTATAATGAGCTACGATGTAAGCTCCTTTGCGCATAAAAGGCGGTGTGTTGCCACCTTTCATCAGGCTATCCGTTAATTGCTTGATGATGATGCTGTCGCCTTTGCGGGCTTGTTGAAAAATTTTATAGTATGGTCCAGGTATTGCATTTGAATCCATATTGAAGATCTGGTTGGCCAGTTCACGTGAATCATACAAAACTGAATCTTTTCCACTGCCCTGGTAAACCTGGTCTACCTGTATTTCGAAAAAATTGCCACTTTGTAAAGTCTTACCACTTCCTTCAGAAATAATTTTATACTGCATGCCACCTTCTGATTTTTTGAAAGGTTTGTTACAGCTTGCAAACAACACCGACGTTGCCGCCAATAAATAAATAAAATGCTTCATTTGTTAGTATTTAAAATTGATAATTGCTTAGTTGATCTTTGTTCTCTTTCATGGCTAAAATAAATTTCGCCACTACCTCGTCAAGCGGGTCTTTGCTTTGTCCGCCGGCCGCATTGAAGTGTCCACCTCCGTTAAAATATTTCCGGGCGAATGTGTTTACATCGAAGCCATCCTTACTGCGGAATGAAGCCTTACGCTCTTCTCCCCTGTCGATGATGATGGCTGCCAGCTTAATTCCCTTGATGCTTAAAGGGTAGTTAACGAGTCCTTCCGTATCACCGGTGATGATGTTATATTTTATAAGATCTTGTTGAGGTACTGCTATCAACGCAGTATTATATTCATAAAAAATTTCCAGGCGATTTAGTAAAACATTCCCGGTAAACCGGAAACGGTTCTCCAGGAAATTGTCAAACAATTCTTCGTGTATGCGGCTATGTTGTAAACCCTTGTCTTTCAAATGAGCGACCATGCGGTGTACAGCCGCGGTCGTGATGGGGAAACGAAATGATCCGGTGTCGGTCATTACCCCTGCATACAGGCAATCTGCAACAGTTGCATTGATCTTATCATCATGTCCTGCATCCACTATGAAATCATAGACCATTTCGCAGGTTGAACTTTTCAGCACGTTGCTGATGCCGTAGCTGAACTTATCTAATTGCGGTTCCTGGTGATGATCGATCAGGATTCGTTGCGCGGTGGCTGCAGACAGTTTCTCTTCCATGCGCTTGGTCCGACTTAATGTATTAAAGTCGAGACAGAAAATCCAATCAGCGCCATCAATTGCTTTATTGGCGTCTACCGTTTGCCGTTCGTAATCAAGCACCTTTTTGGATTCAGGCATCCAATCCAGGAAATCGGCCCAGTTGGTTGGAGAGATTACGGTGACCTTGTGTCCAAATTGAACGAGGAAATGATACAATCCAAGAGAGGAACCCATCGCATCCCCATCTGGCTTCTGATGAGTCGTAATCACCACATTTTTCGGATCCTTCAGGAAAGGATATATTTCTTTGATATGCTGCATAAAGCGGCGCAAAAGTAGGATAATTATGCCAGTAATGTCTGAACGAAAGGATTTGATTTTAGCGAGTTAACCTGACCTTCAACTCCTCACTTTTGATATTAAGTTTTTTTGTATTGGGTGACAGGCTTTGCCTGAGAAAATAAAAGTCTGCAAAATGAAACTTATTATCTTTGCGCCTCAAATTTCAAAATATGAGTAACAGAACCTTCACAATGATCAAGCCCGATGCCACCCAAAAAGGTCACACCGGTGCAATTTTAGAAAAGATAAATGCGGCTGGATTCAAAATAGTTGGATTAAAGATGTTGCACCTTTCGGCTGAAAAAGCGGGTGAGTTTTACGCGGTACACCGCGAAAGGCCCTTTTATGGCGAATTGGTAGAGTTTATGAGTCGCGGCCCGATCACTGCTGCGATCCTCGAAAAGGAAAACGCGGTAGAAGATTTTCGTATTTTAATTGGCGCCACCAACCCTGCCCAGGCAGCTGAAGGGACGATCCGTAAATTATATGCAGCTTCAATTGGAGAAAATGCGATACACGGAAGTGACAGCGATGCAAATGCTGCCATCGAAGGCGATTTCTTTTTCAGCAAGTTGGAGCAGTTTTAATACAGAAAGTATTTTTTATAACCGGCAAGCTCTGCCGGTTTTTTTGTGCCTCATTGTGTAAGCGGGTCACTGGAAATTATGAATTTGATTCCACAAAGAATTTTCAGCTTTTGTTTGATCACCTAATATTTCTATATTTAACATATTCCACCTCTGTCGCCTGTTATAGGCGTTTTACCAGCATACGATTTTTGTCCATTACCCATTTGAAAGTTTTTTCTCCAATGTTATTTGCAAAACGGTAAAGAGTTAGGATACCTGTATAGCTAAATGAAACATTATGCAAACTGCCCGCCTTCCCTACGATGAAGCAGAACGAATTTCTAACCTGCTTTCATACGAGATCCTGGATACCGAGCGGGAAAAGAAATTTGATGACCTGGTGACGCTTGCCGCCCAGGTTAGCGATTGTAAATATGCCCTCATCAGTTTCATCGACAGTAAACGCCAATGGTTTAAGGCGACTCATGGAATAAATATTTCCGAAACCAATCGGAGTATTTCAGTCTGCGCTCATACCATCCTTGGGGATAAAACCGTGGTGATCAATGACACCCGCAAAGACAAGCGCTTTTTTGACAATCCGAACGTTGTGG
>JAURWD010000170.1 GCA_030655145.1 Ferruginibacter sp. | reverse complement strand
GAAATGCTCAACAAACTTTATCGTGATCCAGATAGTAATAAACTGCCCTGCAATTGGGATTAGCTGTAAAAAGAACCAGGTTTTTTTAAGCCCGATCTTTTCAACAATACACCAGGTGTTGTAAAAAGGAATGAATGCCTTCCAGCCTTCGATGCCCGCCTTTTTAAACATCCCGTACATGCCGATGTGCCAGCCAAGGGTCCCAATAATAAAAAGCAGTAAACCTATACTCATAAATGAAATTTTAATAGCGCCAAAAATACCATAATAAACCAATTGAGAAAGATATCGGTTTGCAATGTTTTCAAATGTTTAACAGCAGATTTTTATTATATGTTTTTCTTCCGTTCGAACTTTCAATCTATCGCGGGCCATGACTTGATTTTTTCCCGCAAACCACATCCGTTTGAATTTATTATCTTGACAATTAATTCTTTAAACAATTCAAGCCATGGTTGAGTCATTTGAAAAGATCCCTGTAAAAATTTTTAAAACCCCGCACGAAGGTTCCCTGTATACCGCTGCCGAAATAGCCCGGCTGATCAATGAAAAAGCAGCTGCCGGTCAACAATGCGTATTAGGCCTGGCAACAGGTTCAACCCCTATTAGCTTGTACCGTGAACTGGTTCGGTTGCACCAGGACGAAGGCCTGAGTTTTAAAAATGTGATAACGTTCAACCTGGATGAATATTACCCCTTGGAACGAGAAGCTGTTCAAAGCTATTGGACATTCATGCACCATCACCTCTTCTCATTCGTAGACATCGACCCGGCAAACATTCACATACCGGATGGTTCCCGGAGCAAGGACAACATCAAAAAACATTGCCGCGACTACGAGATGCTGATAGATTCAGTTGGCGGTATCGACCTCCAGGTACTTGGAATAGGCAACAACGGACATATCGGTTTCAATGAACCCGGTTCCAGCATCTACTCTAAAACGCGCCTGGTAAACCTGGAGAATTCGACTCGGCTGGCAAATGCCAAATATTTTCAGAACATATCGCGGGTACCGCGACTCGCCATCACCACTGGCATCAGCACCATCATGAAGGCTAAAAAAATCATTCTTTTAGCCTGGGGAATGAAGGCTCACATTATAGAAAAGGCGGTAGAAGGAAACGTAACCGAACAGGTACCGGCAAGCCTGTTACAAACCCACAACGATACGTTGTTTGTTGTGGATGAGCACGCCGCAAGTCAGCTCACCCGCATCAAAAGTCCCTGGCTCGCTGACGAAATTGAATGGACACCGGCCATGATCCGTAAAGCGGTGGTGAACATGGCCTTGAAGACCGAAAAGCCGGTTTTGATGCTGACGAATAAAGACTACAATGATTTTTCTCTTGGTGACCTGTTGGTAGAAAAAGGTGATGCTTATGAAATTAATCTCCAGGTTTTTTATATGCTTCGCGACAGTGTCACGGGTTGGCCGGGTGGGAAACCCAATGCGGTTATTCCCGGTCACCCGGAAAGAAGTGAGATCCAGCCGAAGCGATGCGTGATCTTTTCACCGCACCCCGATGATGACATCATCAGTATGGGCGGCACTTTTATGCGCCTGCATGACCAGGGTCACGAAGTGCATGTTGCTTATCAAACAAGCGGAAATATAGCTGTCACGGATGAGTTTGTTACCAGGTTCCTGGATTTTGCCGTTGGCTTTGAAGAGCTGAGTGGTATTGATTCCAGCAAGTCCTCCGCTATTTTAAATGAGGCCAGAACCTACCTGCAGGAGAAGAAAATGAACCAGGTCGACAGCAGCCAGATCAGGGAGATCAAAGGATTGATCCGGCGCTGTGAAGCAAAAGCCACCTGTCATTATGTTGGGTTGAAAGATGACCAGATACATTTTCAAAACCTGCCGTTCTATGAAACCGGCACCATTCAGAAAAACCCGATGGGTGAAGCTGATGTCACAAAAACCGTCGACCTGCTGCAACAACTAAAACCTCACCAGGTATTTTGCGCCGGTGACCTGGCGGACCCACATGGCACCCATAAGGTTTGTCTCGATATTATTTTTGAATCCATCCGCAGGATAAAAGCTTCCGGTGAACAATGGATCAACGATTGCAGGGTTTGGCTCTATAAAGGTGCGTGGCAGGAATGGGACATCACTGAAATTGAGATGGCGATTCCAATGAGTCCTGACCAGGTGATGAAAAAACGTTATGGCATCTTTATTCATCAATCGCAGAAAGATATGGTTCCCTTCCAGGGAGATGATAGTCGCGAATTCTGGCAACGGGCCGAAGAACGAAATGGCAATACCGCTGACTTGTATGCGAAACTTGGGCTCACCAAATATGCAGCAATGGAAGCCTTTGTAAGGTGGCATCATTAAAAAATTAAAAAAAAGGTCTCGAAATCGGGACCTTTTTTTTATTTAAAATATTCTATCAGTTAGTGGGTCACTGTTACCTGGAACCCAGTCTTGACGGTAACTGAGGCGCTATTACTTACCCGCATACTTCTACAAATTCCCATGGAGCTCACGATGACACTGCCAGTAGGCACGACAACATCGGTGTTTGCATCCGGTATTGCATTGCAACTCCAGTTCTGCGGATTTTCCCAGGCAGTATTTATAGCACCGGTCCAGGTGTTGGTAAACCCAAGCGTGTACACCTCACTGTTATTTCCATCAACCACGGCGCGGTATTGATAGCCATTCCAGGAACTTGGGATATTCGTGAGCGTTAGTGTGGCCGTATTTACGCCAGCATAATTGACATTGTTGGCGATGTTTACAAATCCGCTACCCGTATTCACCTGCCATTGATAGGCAGCTCCTGTAATATTAGCGGTCAAAGAAGTGCCTGCAGCCGGTGGACACAACCTCTTCCACGGTTCCGTAACACCGATCGGCGTAGCCCGCAGGAAACATAGCGACCAAGCAGTTAACGAACCTCCATCGAGATCTTCGTTATCTTCTACTGTTAAGGTCCACGTGCCCGCGGTGCTTTCACCGTCGAAAGCTGAAAGCGGGGATTGCGGCCTAACCACTACCCCTCCGATCGGAGGACAAGGAATAGAGAGATTGGTCGCTTCATCATCCAACGTCAGGTTAAAATCCTCTGTTCCTGAGCAGATCTGGTCAAATAATACCACTTCGGTACCAGCCGGGCTTCGCAGCGTGATGCGCAGATCACTTAGAAATGTGTGTGTTCCTGTGAGGCCAGTCACATTTAGATCGACGATGCTGAAACCTTCATTTGCAGGAATGTTCATCGTCGAGATGATCGTGGATGCAGCTCCGGCGCTGATGGTCTTGGGCAGGTTGGTACTTGCCTTACAGATCGTACTGCCTGTTTTGAAAATATTTGTGGCAGAAGGTGTTCCGGCTCCGCAGCCATTCACGCCTCTTACTCTCCAGTAGTACACTGTGTTTTCGGCCAGCGGTGTTACCAGTTGGAAAGGAAGGCTGCCAATACCGGTGATCGATTGGGTAAGCACACTGAACGAGCTCGAGGTAGAAATCTCCAGGTTATAACTCGTGGCCGAGACAACCGGACTCCAGTTAAACTGCGGCAAAATTTCAACCCCGATCGCATTGTTCGCTGGGGACGTTAAACCGGACGGTGCACTAAGGCCTGTGTTTACTACAATTGAAACTGTGGTGGATTTTGTAACACCTCCAGCTTCGCCGTTGATCATGATATTGTAAGTACCAGCCGAAAGTGACCCCGTATTGTTGACCGTCACCAGGGTCGATTGCCCGGGTGAAAGCGGGTTTACGGAAAACACCACTGTGGTCCCTGCAGGATTTCCAGTGGCTGTTAAATTGATGGGTGTTGCAAAATTATTAAAGCTTGCACTCTTTACTGTCGTGCTTGCGGAGTTTGCCCCGCAAATGGTGGTCGCCAGCGGAGTGTTAAAGGTGAACTCAACATTGGGCGAGTTTTGAATGCTGGTATTGAAGTTTGAAATATCATAAAATATATTTCCGACACTGCTGATGCGCACCCTCGCCTTATTGGTAACATTTGCCGGCACCTGTATTTCTTCTGTGCCATCATTTGGCGTGCTTGCAGCAAGGGTGATCGGATAGGAAATGCCTCCATCTATGGATAGTTCAATTTTTACATTAGCGCAGGAAATCGGTGGTGCGGTTGTAGCGGCAACATTCCAGGTAATGGTTTTAAAATCGTTCACATACCAAATGATCCCTGAAGCATTGGGCGCTGTAATAGCAAAAGGGCCGGCGTTCCCGTTAACGGTGATTGCAGTTTCGTCGAAACAGGTGCCGCCTCCGCCTGACCTGTTATCGCGGGCAGTCAAGCGGAAATGCATCACCCTTGAATAGGTAGGAAGCAGTTCGCCGATCGTAACAGAGTTCGACAGCACGTTTGTCAGGGTTGGAAAATTTCTTGAAGGCACGGCCGAAGGAACGAAAGAGCGAAAAAGCGCCGCGTTACCCGTAGGCTCATCCCAGCTGGCAAATGGTGCCCCGACATCAACCTGTTCCCAACTGTACGTGAGTGGGTCACCATTGGGATCAGAACCAGTACCATTAAGCGTAAAAGGGGTTGACTTTGGAATAATGTAATCAGCCCCTGCGTTTACCACAGGTGAACTGTTACCGGTATTCGTAACCATAGCACAACCACCAGTGCCATTGATCACATTATCTAAGATCTCGTTCTGGCTGACGGCATGAAATTGAGCATCACTGTGAAGTTGAACGTTGTCGGATCCGCAGATCCCTGCATAGGCCATGATCGTACTACCACTACCCGGTTCGGCGTTGGTGGTATAAGACTGGATGTCGTTGTTGCAAAAACTTGTATTGGAACTGTAGGTATGATTTGCACCAAACTGGTGGCCAAGTTCGTGTGCCACGTAATCAATATCATATGCGTCCCCTACAGGGCTGTTAGTACCGGTAACTCCTTTAGCTTTTTGGCCTGGTTTACAAACGCAGGCAAGTTGGGCCACACCGCCACCGCCGGTTGAAAAAACGTGGCCAATATCGTAATTCGCACTGCCAATTGCAGCATCGATGGTTGTTTGATTTTCATCAAGCATGGCAGAGGGGTCGGTATTCGTGTAGGGATCTGAAGTGGCATCGGTGTAAATGAGACTGCTATTGCCGGCCACGATAACCATCCTGATCCCAAGTTCCCGCTCATAAACACCGTTCACGCGGTTCATGGTTGTTGCCTCGGCAGCTATCGCCCCGGCAACTGTTCCGCCATGAAAAGCAGTGTATTCCCCATTGGCCGCAAGGGCGAGCCGGTACGTACGCAATTGTGACCCGATACAGAAACCCGCCAGGATGTTTGTAGCCCCGGTTTCGCGAAGCAGCCCCCCGCTGGATTTTATGGGCAGTTCCAAAAATTTGCCCGACTTGATAAAATCGGCTTTCCTGTAAGTGATATAGTCGGTGGTATTTCCCTTGGCATAAGGATCTATAAATATTGAACCAGCCGCGGACGACAATATCATGGCATGAAATCCCGCGGGTGTAAGATCAAGTTTTAGAGTAGCAGAAGGATCATCGATCCCTTGTCCCGTAAAAGTTTTGATATCGGGAAATTGCTCGGCAAGCGGGGCTTCCAGGACATTGCTTTCCCAGATGCGAAACCTTGCAACCTCACCGGAAGGCATCGGCAATTCAATGACTGGGGCCATTCCCCGGTTTGTAAGTGTTTTTTCTGAGGGGACCCGTTTCACAAACGCCGCGATTCCGGGTTTATCCAGCGACAAGGTCCGGTACTTTGTTGGGATGATCTGTCGTTGTTGAACACGACTGATCTTACTCTCGGTAACATCCCGGAAAAACTTATTTTGAGCCTGGGATTGAAGTGTGAAAATGGCAAGAAAAAGAAGGACAAGGATTCTCGGTAACAGTGGCTTCATACGGCTTTTAATGTTAGACAAAAAGACATATTAAATATACAGAAAGCCTCCCATCCGGCAATACTTAGGATGCGAAGAATCAGGTAGTGATCAATATTTCTTTCAGGGCCGCATTGACGTCATCGGCGCGGTTCATGATCATGAAATGACCACCACCCTTTATAACATGTGTTGCTGAGATCTTTGCTATCGGGAAGAGGCGATCCGCATCTCCATGAACATGGTAAATGTGCTCTGGCGACCAGTTGTTGCGCCAGTTCAGTACCTGGTTTACTGCCCAATCCATGTAAACCTGCGGCGCGTTGCGCCGGTAGGAACGTACCAGTTCGATCTCTTCCGGGGTAGTGATGCCCAGGTTCCTGTTTTGAATTGGTTCCATCAATTTAAAAGAACGCATGGGGAACAATCGATTAATTCGTAAAAAGCCACAAGTCTTCATCCAGCGGGGAAGCTCTTTAATTGACTTGATACTTGAAATAAGGATCAGTTTGTCTACTTGTATTTGTTTGGAAATTTCTATGCTCATCATGCCCCCGAAAGAGAGACCGCAAAGGATAGGATTTTCTTCGGTGATGGCTTCCCGCATGCGGGTGGCATAATCGGTAATGTTCTCGCCCGCCTGGGGAGTGAGCCAGGGAAGGCACTGAATGCGATAACCGTCAACCTTCAACCTGGAAAAAGCTCGTTCATCTGCACCAAGGCCGCTTATGCAATAAATTGTCTTCATCTGGCAGTAACTCTTAAAAAAAGCAGGAAGCGTTATTTTTTGGGCAGCACATAAGATTCAACATCCTCCAGGGTAATATTTTTGGTCGACAGGATAACAAGGCGTTCAACCACGTTTCGAAGTTCGCGGATGTTGCCTGTCCAGTTATACTCTGTAAGAATGTCAAGTGCATTTTTATCGATGGCTTTTTTGGGCTGACCATATTCGACGGCAATCATTTCTAAGTAGTAATCAATCAAGGCAGGAATGTCGTCGCGCCGTTCGTTGAGCGAGGGCACGTGAACAATGATCACACCAAGCCGATGGTATAGATCGAGGCGGAAATTTTTCTCATCCACCTCTTTCAAAAGATCTTTATTGGTAGCGGCAACCACCCGAACATCAACTTGTATATCCTTATCCGCCCCTACTCTTGTGATCTTACCTTCCTGCAAGGCACGCAATACTTTTGCCTGTGCGCTAAGGCTCATATCACCAATTTCATCCAGGAACAAGGTTCCGCCACTTGCCTGTTCAAATTTCCCGATCCGCTGTTTTATCGCGGAGGTGAAAGATCCTTTTTCGTGGCCGAACAATTCGCTTTCAATTAACTCGCTGGGAATTGCTGCGCAATTTACTTCCACCATTGGCCCGCTATTGCGGGAACTTTTCTCATGGATCCATCGGGCAACCAACTCCTTACCTACCCCATTCTCGCCGGTGATCAATACACGGGCATCCGTTGGAGCAACCTTTTCGATGGTATCCTTAATCTTTTTGATCTGGCCACTTTCACCGATCATCTCCTGCACCTTTCCCGCCTTACGCTTCAACACCTTTGTTTCCGTAACCAGGCTTTGCTTATCTAACGCGTTGCGCAGGGTGATCAGCATCCGGTTGAGATCCGGTGGCTTGCTTATGTAGTCAAAAGCGCCTTTCTTAACCGCCTCTACGGCGGTCTCTATATTCCCGTGTCCACTGATTACGATGATGGGAACATCGGGATTCACCAACCTGGCTTTTTCAAGAAATTCAATTCCGTCAACCTTCGGCATTTTGATATCGCACAACACCACGTCGTACGTCGTTGCGCTAAATTTTTTCAGGCCTTCCTCACCGTCTGCTGCCTCATCAATTTTATAACCTTCATAACTCAAAATTTCCGAGAGTGTTTTCCGGATCGCTTTTTCGTCGTCAATAATTAAAATGCTTGCCATATGATATTAAACTTTATGGATTCCATGCTGAATTGCATCCAACCAAAATAGTGCGCCAAAATTAAGCGATTTATGTACGCCAACATTTTTCTCATCCTCTCACTCTTACTTAATTCCTGTATGCAAAATGCAGCGAATGAGAGTGAAATTGCTCTATCGGCATCAGAACTTCAGGTGGTAACCAACCCTGCAAATCCCTATCAAAAAATTGAAGAAATTCCGCTACCCGCGGGATACAAAAGAATATCCTTTTCTGCAGTTGACTTTGCTACGTGGCTACGAAAGCTTCCTTTAAAAAAAAACAAGTCAGTCTACCTTTACAATGGTGTGCTAAAGAGCAACCAGGCTGCACAGTTCGCTGTACTCGACATTCCTGTAGGCAAGAAGGATCTGCAGCAATGCGCCGATGCTGTCATGCGTCTGCGGGCAACTTTTCAATTCGATCAGCAAGCGTATGATGAGATTTTTTTTCGGGACAACGAGCGGCGGGCATACAGGTTCACGATACCGCATACACGAAAAAACCTGGATGTTTTCCTGGAACGCGTTTTTCAACAATGCGGATCAGCTTCGCTGGAAAAACAGCTGCATAAAAAATCATTGGAGCAAATCAGGCCTGGCGATGTGCTGATTCGTGGAGGCTTTCCCGGGCACGTTGTAATGGTGATGGATTTAGCTGAAAATGCAAGGGGTGAAAAAGTATTTATGCTGGCGCAGAGTTATATGCCTGCCCAGGACATACATGTGTTGCTTAACCCGGGCAGTGAAAAAAATTCTCCCTGGTATCCACTGACTGACGCTGCCCATATACTAACTCCCGAATATCATTTCCGCAATACAGAGTTAAGGGGTTGGTGAGTTGTTTATTCATTCTATAAAACAAAAACTCCGAAACAAGGTTCCGGAGTTTTTTTATGCAGTGTAAAGCGGAGGGGAAATTTGTCCGGCTTCAGCGTAACTTAAATTTACTTTTTCATGTACATTACCTCTTTCACCAACTTAACAGTGCGTGGCACGTCAGGCAGGTAAAGCGCTACAAGATTTGGGGCGTAGTGCATTGGTGCATCGGCGGAAGTGATCCTGCGGATGGGCGCATCCAAATAATCAAACCCTTCTTTCTGGATGCGATAAGTGATCTCGGAAGACACAGAAGCAAATGGCCATTGCTCTTCAACGATCACGAGGCGATTTGTTTTTTTAACGCTTTCAAGAATGGTCACCCAATCGAGCGGGCGAATCGTAGCAAGGTCAATTACCTCGGCTTCAATTCCTTCTTTGGCTAATTCTTCGGCGGCTCCAAGAGCAACCTTCATCATTTTATTAAAGGATACAATGGTTACATCTTTACCCGGGCGTTTCACAAATGCTTTCCCGATTGGAAGCAAATATTCTTCTTCTGGAACATCTCCTTTTTCACCATACAACAGCTCACATTCCATAAACATAACAGGATCATCATCACGGATCGCACTTTTCAAAAGGCCTTTAGCGTCGTAAGGATTGCTCACGGATACAACTTTAAGACCGGGAATATTTGCGTACAAAGCTTCAAATGCAGTAGAGTGCTGTGCACCTAACTGGCCGGCACTACCACCTGGTCCACGAAAAACGATTGGACAACCAACCTGGCCGCCACTCATCGCAAGCATTTTGGAAGCAGTATTCAGGATCTGGTCAAGCGGAAGAACCGCGAAATTCCAGGTCATAAATTCAACAATCGGGCGTAAGCCGTTTTGCGCGGCACCAACAGCGATAGCAGCAAATCCAAGTTCAGCTATCGGGGTATCAATTACTCGCTTCTCTCCAAACTCATCCAGCATTCCCTGGCTAACTTTGTAAGCTCCGTTATACTCAGCTACTTCTTCTCCCATTAAAAAAACCCGTTCATCTCTCCGCATTTCTTCCTGCATTGCTTCCCTTAAAGCTTCTCTAAACGCAATTTGTCGCATGTACTTGATGGTTTATTTGTTATTCAGTTAAATCAAAAATGAGCCTGGTTAAAAAACTCAAAACCAGGGGTATGAATCACCTGTATTTTAAGAACGTGCAAATTTATTCTATCAGAGTCATACCAGCAAATTGAGTTCTGATTTGTTCAACATAGTTTGTAACATCCCGGGCACCATTCAAAAAAAACGGCTGACCCAGTTGGGCCAGCCATTGGTTGATATAGCAAGCGTAATATTATTGTGGCACCAGCACCTGGTCTATTTTGTGCATGATACCGTTTAAGAGGTTGATATCGAAGGGCGCAATAAAGTTTGAAGCCGTGGGGTTTTTAAATCCTTTTACAGTTGCGGCCGTTACAAATGGACCAGTAAATGTTCCCTGCAACGTTACCCCGGGATGATCTTTGAAAACCTGGTTTAGCAGGGTTTTTTGTAAGGTTCCGGTCGTTGGCAGGTTAACACTCCAAACGCGTATACCCGGGATGGTTGTACCAAGAATATGGTATACCAGCAAGCCCCGAACGGTTTGTGCTGGTAGTGCCGCAAACAACAATGGGTTACTGAAAACAGTTGGAGAAGCCGATAAGGCGGTGGCCTGTTGCAGAGCAATGGTAGGTGCTTGTTGAGCAGCCAGGATGGGCGCTTGTGT
>JAURWD010000166.1 GCA_030655145.1 Ferruginibacter sp. | reverse complement strand
CTAATTTTTCGTGGTCGTGAAAACGGTAATTTTCTCTTCCTAAACCTAATGACAAATGCCATTTTAAACGGGTATCTTTCCAGTAGTCATACCATTTCATCTCTTCGCCCGGTTTTACGAAAAATTGCATTTCCATTTGTTCAAATTCACGCATGCGGAAAATAAACTGGCGTGCAACAATTTCATTGCGAAAGGCTTTTCCTGTTTGGGCTATACCAAATGGAATTTTCATCCGCCCGGTTTTTTGCACATTCAGAAAATTAACGAAGATGCCCTGGGCGGTTTCCGGGCGGAGGTAAATCGTATCACTTTCACCAGCAACACTTCCAATCTGGGTATTGAACATGAGGTTGAACTCACGAATTTCTGTCCAGTTACTGGTTTTACTAATGCCACATTTAATATGATTGTCGTCGATCAGCTTTTTTAATGCGGTATAATCTGTCGCAGCAAGCAACTGATCCATTTTTGCGAGGAGCTCATTCGCTTTTTCATCTTCACCCTTTGCTTTCAATTCTTCCGAAAAGCCTTCAATCAAATGATCAACGCGATAACGTTTGTTGCTGTCTTTATTATCGATCATGGGATCGCTGAAGTTATCAACGTGTCCGCTGGCCTTCCAGGTGGTCGGGTGCATAAAGATCGCTGCATCAATGCCAACAATGTTATCATGCAATTGGGTCATGCTCTTCCACCAATAATCACGAATATTTTTTTTAAGCTGTGCACCCATTTGACCGTAGTCGTACACGGCAGCTAGCCCGTCATAAATTTCAGATGATTGAAAAATGTAACCGTATTCTTTACAGTGTGATACTAATTCCGCGAAATTGTTTGTTTCATTTGCCATAATCCAGCAAAAGTAAAAAATAAACCCCCAATAAACCGGCTGATGTTATTGAGGGTTGTTTGTACTAAGTTTCGGAAAGGAATTTAGCGCTTAATGGCTTTCATTACTTCATCGATGGCCCGGTCCAGTTGCGGATCATTGCCTGCAATTTTATCTTCAAAACTATTGATCACTTTTATGTCTGGTGCCACCCCGGTTTCTTCCAGGTCTTTTCCGTCAAGTGTATAACAGCCCCAGGCGGGCAGCCGGATAAATGAACCGTCAACCATCCCCGCGCCACTGGTGAAAATTATCCAGTGATAGGTTTCGTTGCCGATGATCTTACCAAGTTTCAATTCGCGGAAACCTTGTGCCGTCATTTCCGCATCACTTAACGATTGCTCATTTATTAACAGGATAATGGGTTTATCGCTCGGCGCGAAATTTGGCTGCGGTGTAAGGCCACCCTCCCGGTACTTCCATTTTAAGTAAGATTTTTGAGACAAGAATTGTAGCACCGCATCATGTACATTTCCACCGGTATTATATCGAAGATCCAGGATCAATCCATCACGTTCTGTTAACTCTTTTGTCATGTCGACAATGAAACTTTCAAGCTGCTGCCTGCCCATGTTTTTCATCATTGCGTAAGCAATCCGGTTGTTGCTTTTTGCGTCTACGCGTTGTTGGTTGCCCGCGATCCATTCATCATACAGGTCGTCCACAACGGATGCTTGAGGGTGAAGCCGGGCATAAACAATTTGCCCCGCTCTTTTAAACCCGAGGGTGATCTCCTTATCTAGAGAAGGCCGGGTGAGGTAATAATAGCGGTCTATTTTGGGATTAATGTCAACGCCGTTTACTTTTACCAGTTCATCCCCGGGACGGATGTCGACATTGATCTTGTCTGCAGCAGAGCCGTAAACAGTCCTCTGCACTTTGTAGGGGTTTTGCTGGTCAAAGATCAATCCTGTTTCCATGGTTACGTTCGTCAACGGCGTGCTTTCATCATCCCCGAAAGAAGTGAACCCGGTGTGGGATGAGTTTAATTCACCAACCATATCGTTCATGAGTATGCGCAGGTCATTCCTGTTATTCAGGAAGGGAAGAAACTGTTGGTAATAGGCACGTGTGTTGACCCAGTTGATACCATGAAATTTTTCATCATAGTAGTTCTCCTGCAGTTGTGCCCAGCCTTCCTGGAAGATCTGGGTAAATTCGCCTGCAAGACTTTTGCGAAAAGTATAGCTGATAGTGATTGGATCTACCTTATTAATGTTGTCAGATAAGGTGAGTTTATTGATCACTCCTCGCAGCAAGAGATAGTTCTTTTCCCCGACGGTCACAAGGGATGCGTTGTTGCCTTCAGCGCCAGTTATTTTTTCTGTTTTTGGTTCTTCGAATGGTTTCAATTCCGTTTTGTAAACGCCAGGTTTGCCTTCAACCTGGTCGGTAATATAGAGCACAGTTGTTTTTTCATCTTTCTGTATCAAGCCAAGTAAATACTGGGAGCTGAAAGCAGGGCCTACCTGTTCGATGCGATCCATAATCCTGTTGGCATCAACAGTTGTTACAACGCCTCCTTTATTTTTTTTCTTTGTCGTGTCCGTGTTGAAAAGATCGGCATAGCGATCAGTAAAGTAAGTGGAATCAAATTTTTGAAGCGGCAGCCGGTAAATGTGCGGCTCTTGCGGACCCATCGGGTAAGATGGTTTTAGCCTTGACGACGAAAAGTAAATATAGCGGCCGTCCAAGCTCCACATGGGATCAAATTCGGAGACGCCGGTTTTGGTCAGGTTGGTGGTCGTGTTTTGTTGTAGGTTGTGCACCATAATATCCTGTTCAAAGTTTCTGTAAACAGTAAACACGAGGTAGTTGTCATCTGGCGAAAAATTTGGGTCACTGTTTTGCATGCTCCAGATTTCGTCCTTTACCACAGTTTTGCTTTCAAACGATTTAAGGTCCATCATCCGAACCTCGTCTCTGCCGCTGAAATATGCTGCCTTTGTTTTTTTATTATTGAGTACGAGGGAGCGATTGTTTTTCTTGTCGGATGTCAGTTGCTTCAATTCAGTTTTACCGTCAGCGGTTATGGAGAAAATATTTCTATAGCCGCCTGCTGTTTGCACCAGCAGCAAGGTGCGGTTATCCGCTAGCCATTTTACCTCACTTATCCTGTCTTTATTCCCGTTATTTAAGGACTGGGTAAACTTGCCTTCAATGTCACTTACAAACAATTCTCCGCGGGAAACAAAGGCCATTTTTTTGCCATCAGGGGCAACGTCAAAAGCAGTGATCTTGCCCTTGGTATCAAAATCTTTTTCTTTGAGCAGCACGTTATTCCTGAACAACGCGATAATCATTTTGGCTGCCTTCTTTGTCGCCAAATCGTATAGCCATAGCTGGTAGTCCTTCTCAAATACTACCAGCCCACCATTCGCATTTACCGAAGCCGCTTTGATGGAAGTTGTGAAATTTGTCAAAGGCGTTTTCTTCTCACCAACAAATGTGTACAGGTTGTATTGGCCATTTGCTTCATCTGAAATAAAAAATACTTTTCCTGCTTTATCCGTTGTCGCTCCAAAATCTTTTCCTTTCCAGTCTGTATAACGTTTGTACGTTTTTGATTTAGGGTTGTAAGATTGTATATCCGGATTGAAGGGGCCTTTGTATCCTTTTCGTTGCAGTTGAAAACTACTTTCCCAGGTATCGTTGAAAAACAGTTCACCGGTTGCGGGGTTTTCAAAAAGGTTATGGTCATGCAAAAAAAAGTGCTGCGGGAAAACAGGTGTTGCTGTTCCTCCTGCGATACTCACTTTATAAGATGAAAGATTGCTAAGCCGGTTGCTGGTAAAAAAGATCTGCTTCGAATCCCAGCTCCAGGAACTTACTTCGTCGGTACCACCAAAGAAAGTAAGCTGCCTTACTTCACCCCCGTTAGCCGGCATCAAATAAACATCAGGGTTTCCGAACTGGCGCCCTGTGAAGGCGATCCATTTGCCGTCAGGTGAAATCTTTGCATTACTCTCATTGCCTTGCATACCGGTAAGGCGTAGGGCCTGCCCATCTTTAACACCGGCTTTCCAGATGTCGCCTTCAAAACTGAACACCACGGAAGCGCCGTCTGGGGATAAGGAGGGTTGTGACAAAAAATGAGCATCCTGGTTTTGGGCAAAACAATATCCGGAGCTAATCAAGCTTAGCAGCAGGTAAATTTTTAAACGCATACGGTTGAAGAGATTTGGTAATAGAATTTGTGGTAACCTCTAAAGATATGGGTTGTAGTTATGCCGTTGAAAAAAAATGATAAAAGGTAGGCCTGCTGATCTTTCGTTGATGAAAATTGAAAGAATCTATAGGTAGAGTGACCACAAACAAGTAGTTGCAAATAACTAGGTGAGCGGATGATTCTCCCCGAGTTTTTCATTACTGGCGTGGCGGGTTGCATCGCGGAGCGTCTTCTTTTCAAGGTTCTTTTCTAGGGCGTCGGTTAGGTTGACACCCGTTTGATTTGCGAGGCAGATGAGGACCCACAACACATCAGCCATTTCATCGCTGAGTTCTTTGCCTTTGTCTGATTCTTTGAAGGATTGCTCCCCATATTTCCGCACCATAAGCCGCGAAAGTTCACCAACTTCTTCCATCAAAATTCCAAGGTTAGTTAGCTCACTAAAATAACGAACGCCAATTGTTTTGATCCACTGATCAACGTCTGCCTGGGCCTGCTGAATGGTCATAATGCTGCAACTTTACCTGCGCCGATAGTCGGCGCAGGTTGCAAAGTAAAATCTCTTTTTGGAAAACAGGCGGATTGATTACAGGATAATGACTATTGTTACTGGTCGGTGTGCAGCGCTTTGCTGACATCCAGTTTGTACATACGGCTGATGGGAAGTTGCTGCCGGCCGATCTCTACCATCTCATTCGTAAACGATTCTATTTTATCAATTGAAACAATAAACGAGCGGTGAATTCGAATGAACTGGTGTTTAGGCAGCATTTCTTCAAGGGAAGAAATTGATTGTTTGGTGATGATCGTTTTATGTACAGTGACGACCTTGATGTAGTCTTTTAAACTTTCGATATAGACAATATCATTCAATAAAATTTTGAGGTTTTTCCGATCGGCTCGCAGGTTGATAGAATGTTCGGCCTGCGTTGCCGGGTAATCGCCATTCACCGGATGGTGATCCAAAGTGTACAGGTTGGTATTCATTACCTTGTTAACTGCCTTAAGAAAACGTTCAAATGAAATGGGTTTTAGTAAGTAATCAACAGCATCAAGTTCAAAACCTTCCACCGCGAATTTCCGGAAGGCAGTAGTGAAAATTACCTTCGGCGGATTCTTTAAAGTGCGTACCAGGTCAGTGCCAAACAACTGGGGGATTTGGATGTCCAGGAAAACCAGTTCGATCGGGTGGAGTTGCAACATGGTAAGCGCCTCCAGTGCATCGACACAAGTGCCCGCCAGGTGAAGATTGGGCACACAGGAAATATACTTCTTCAACACCTCAAGAGCCGGTGGTTCATCATCCACCGCGAGGCAGATTATTTTTTTATCAAGCATTTAAGCAAAGGGTTTTATCAAAGCTGGAAGCTAATGCCTGCGATCAGTTGGTAATCTGGCGAGCCGCCGGCTCCCACCGTTTTTACCCCGGTAAGTTGTGACATGATTTTATCAGGGATATTTTGTTTGATCCTGCGATCAATGGTGATCGGCGCGTACACGTATAGGCTTGCGGACTTGAGGTTATAAATCACGCCGGGTTCTACCGATAAAACATGACCGGCTCTTCGGCCCCCGTTGCTTCCGCCCACCAGGTCTTCCACTGGGGTTCCTTCGTTCCTGATTCCCGCTTCAAATGTAAAACGATGCACCTTTGCATAACCTCCTGCACGAATTGAGTAAACATCCGGCACACTGTTTTCAACTCCGCCTGCCTTCACCACCAATGGGTTTGGTGTTCTCCCGAAAGTATAGACCGTGCCATTTTGCTCTCTCGGACTGATAAGATAATAAAAGTTTGCATAAACACCTATGCTCTCATTGATCGTATAGAATGTATTCAATTCTGTGGTGATCCCCGTACCGCCATCACCCAACTGTATGCCTGGGTTTACCGGCGACAATACCTTGGTTGAATCATTGCGATAAAAATAATCCTGGAAGTTGTAATTCCCGGTAGCGAACTTGATACCTATGCCCAACTGTGCATTCCATTTCTGCGCAGCGGCAGGTTTCCGCATCCATTTATAAGCAGTTAGACGGAGGTCACCGGCGCCGAACGATCTTGTCGCCCGGCGAGGAGTGTTTGCCCGGCCATGTTCAAATGAAGTGGTTCTTGAATTGGCCGTGACAGGTATGCTCATATTTACTGACCAACCCTTTGCCAACAACCTGGTCGCCGAGAGATCGATGGTATAGGTTTCATTCAAGATTTTGTTTTGGACCGGTGTTTTCTGATCAACCTTTTCCCGGAAATCCCTGGCTGATTGAAAGTAACGATTGGAGAAATTTAATTGCCAGTTTGCAGTACTGAATGCATTGTTGGTTAGGTTGTATTGTCCAATTCCATTGATGCTTCGTACGGGTATACAACCTTGGGCGTAACCGGCCAGGCTAATAACCTGGAAAATGCCGGTGATAAAAAATAGCTTTTTCATGTTGCAGTTTTAATGTGATGCGTTTAAAAAATGGTCTTGTTTTTTGTGGGCTCATCGGCTGCTTGATTTTAGGTTTTTAACTGGATCTGCATTTGAACAGAATACACGTTATCGGTGCAACTGATGTTTAGCTGGTGCTTCCCGGGGTAAAGAAGTGCCAGGCGTTTTTTTACATTTTGTAAACCAATGCCGTGCTTTTCATTTGGATAGGCTGCCTGCACAGGTTTACTGTTTGCGATCTTGAAATCCATAACGTTGTTTTGCACATCGATGCTAAGGTTTATCCATTGCTGTCCTGTGGCCATGCTTGATCCGTGTTTAAAACAATTTTCAACGAACGGTATCATGAGAAGAGGGGCTATCAGTTTTCCTGTATGATCTCGTTGTATGTCGAGGCCCATTTCTAACCTCGATCCATACCTCACTCTTTCCAGGTCAATGTAATCCTGCAACATTTTTATCTCTTTTTCCAAAGGGACAAATGCGGTGTTGCAGTCGGTGATCATATAGTGAATGGTGTCAGAAAGTTTCTCCACCAGGTCAGAGGCTTCAGTTGATTTGTTCAACGCAAACGAGTAGATGTTATTAAGCGTGTTAAAAAGAAAATGAGGATGGATCTGTGCTTTCAATAATTGCAATTCCGCATTCGCATTCTCGCGGGTAAGCTGACGGTTTTCCTGCGATTTGATATAAAAGTTTTTAAGCGTTTTGATCGCAATCACGATACATAAAATCATGGGCAACCGCGTAAAGAAACTGATGAGGGTAAACCAATAGACGATCTCCGGCGGGCGGAATTTTAAGCCTGCCAGCTGGTGCATCGCTTTTAAAAAAAACAATGTGTTCCAGGTAATAAAACCAAAATACTGCGACACTATATCCTATTACTGACAACACAAAAGCCAGGTATTTTTTCCGGTACCAAAACAAAGGCATCAGGACATAGACGATACCATAGGAAAACAAAATGTCTGTGAGTATGTGAAAAAACTGCTCGCCCGATTGCAATGAAATCCAGCGGCGAAATCCAATCAGCTCAAACCCGTCATGGAAATAAGTAAGTGCTCCAAATGTGTAATAGCTGGACCAAAACAAGATGTGCCGGTAAAACCTTTGCGGAAATGATTTTGTAAATATGAATTCCTTTCTTGTCATCGCGTTTTATGAATGCTTACTATCCAAAAAAAATGATAAAGAAATGGTTACCCGTTGTTCCTGGGTTTCCAGTTTCAAAATATGTTTACCAGGGTAGAGTGTATCCAATCTTTTCTGCACCTGCTCCAATTGTACATCTCCTTCCTTAACCTCATTCTCGTTACTTGCACAACCAGTCATCGAGAGGACAAACCAAAAATGATCGTTCTTCAATATCATGGTGGACGTGAGTAGCAGTTGCTGTTCTTCTCTTCCGGCTTTTTCAAAAACATGTTCTGCCAGCGGCAGTAAAATCAACGGCGCTATTAGTTGCGTGCCTTTTTCAATTTCATTATTGCTGATAATGGTTAAGTTATTTCCCCTGTAGTCTTTTTCAAGCTCTATATAATTTTGTAACAGGTTCAGCTCCTTTCCCAGGGGAACTAGTTTTTCGTCGCTTTCATAAAGGATATAGCTCAATAGGTCTGAGAGTTTTAATAACATAGCTGGTGATCGTTCCGAGCCATTATGCATATTGGTGTAGATGCATTTTAACGAGTGAAACAAAAAGGTGGGATGCACCTGGCTCTTAAGCAATTTTACTTCTGACGCGATCTTTTGTTTGGCTAAAAGTTCGTTTTGTTTTTGCTGCAGGTAGAAGTTCTTACTCATCTTGATCACGATCGCGAAGGCACTCACCATGAGGGGATTAACCAGGCCATTATTCACGGTAAAATCCATCTTGCGAACGAATGAAGTGCGCTGCAACGGAATGTCCCAGGCCAGCCTGATATTCACAAGTGTACTTACGAAATAAGAAAGCAGGACCATTCCAATCGACAGCAGTACTAATACGAGTACCATGCTTTTGTACCTCCCTTTCAGCAGGTAATTAGGTATCAAAAAATAGATGCTGAAATAGGCGTAGAACACAGCTACCGGTAGAAACAACCAGAGATTACGAACCCTTATCAGGTAGGTGCTTGCATAAGAGAGGTATTTCAGATCATACACATAATAGCGACAGAGGACGATATACAAGGAAAAGAAAAGCCAGAAAGAGGCGTGCCGTATGATACGATGCCTGGGTGTTTGAGAAAATATAAATTCCTCTTTCGTCATACTGACTTTTATTGGAACGGAGCTGCTGCACGTGTAATAGAGTGTCAACCAAATGCACTTTCCAATCACGTTTTGGCTGACCGCATTTATAAAAGTATACAGCAGCAAACACAAATCAAAGCCGGGAGATGCTTTACCAACAGAAGGCATTCTTTGATAGACGGTTGGCATTGGTCGCCAATTACTG
The DNA here is from genome assembly GCA_030655145.1 of Ferruginibacter sp. Taxonomy (GTDB): domain Bacteria; phylum Bacteroidota; class Bacteroidia; order Chitinophagales; family Chitinophagaceae; genus Ferruginibacter. Next base: position 15,855 of record JAURWD010000166.1, on the reverse strand, counting down.
ACAGAATTTATGGTGAGATCGCTATGTGTAGTTCGAATGGTCGATTTGGTCTTAATTGGACTTTTTAGAAAATGCCGCGGACTAGTTTCAACAATTATTTGTTAACCAGTAAAAATTTTGTTTATGAAACAGGCTCATTTAAAATTGTCGCAAATACTATTCGCACTGCTGGCCGTGTTCGTGATGGATAGTTGTCGAAAACACGACGTACTAAAAGAAAACAAACAAGACCATAATCGGAACGCGGAGCAAGGGCACTTAAAACAAACCAAAACCTTTTCATCGGATGTTGCGGTTCGCTGGCTGAATGTTCAACTCAAAATGCTGCAGGTTCCCTTAGCCCCTGGCGCAACTTCCCAGGCAGCTGACCGTTGCAATGTGTATTGTGGGGTCGCACTGTATGAAGCCGTGATGCCAGGGATGCCAGCTTACAGATCGCTTGGTGGCCAGTTGATAGATTTGCCTGCAATGCCACAAACAAGGCCAGGTTTTGCTTATCATTGGGCGGCCAGTGCAAATGCAGCCCTAGCAGCCATGAACAGGAGTTTGTTCCCTGGCGCATCTCCTGCAAACCAGGCCGCCATCAACGACCTGGAAAATGAATTACAGGCGCAATACGCAGGGGAGGTCGATGATGCAACAATGCAACGTTCCATCGAATTTGGCCGGTCCATCGCCCAGGCGGTATTTGCATGGGCTTCTACTGACGGCACCGCCACCATACCCGCGCCTTCAACTTATATAATCCCTATGGGTGATGGGTTGTGGGAAAAAACGCCTCCAAACTTTGGCGGTCCTGTCAATCCTTTCCCGGATATGCGTAGGCTGATTGTGGCCGGTTCTCTTGAAGGCAGTACGCCGGAACCTCCACCTGCATATTCAACCAACCCTAATTCTGCATTTTATGCGATGGTAAAAGATGTGTACGACCGGTCTTTCGTACTGACACCTGAACAAAAAGCAGCGGCATTTTATCACCGCGATGCGCCGGGATACCCAGGGGGCGGAACAGTGGTGGCAATTCTTTCGCAGGTAATACAAAAAGCAGGTTGCACACTGGATGTTACGGCTGTTGCGTATGCCAAAGTTGGTATCGCGATCGCAGATGCGGGAACGCAATGTTTCCGGGTGAAGTACAAGGTTAATCTCGTGCGACCAATAACCTACATTCAGAAGGTGATGTTACATCCCGAATGGACAGCACAGTTTCCCACACCCGGGCATCCTGAGTTTCCATCAGCTCATGGCTCAGTGGGAGGAGCTCTTTCGACAATACTGACCGACGTGCTCGGTGATAATTTCTCCTTTACATTAAATCATTATGACTACCTGAATTTTCCCGCCCGCAGCTATAAGTCATTTAACGACCTGGCCCAGGAAATGGGCGACTCCAGGGTTTTTGGCGGCATCCATTACCAGGCCTCCTGCGACAAAGGTTTGATTCTCGGTAAAAAGGTAGCAGCTAATGTGCTCGGTTTAGTAAAATTTTTGAAATAATTAAATCCCTTGCCAACTCAGCCTCATGCAGATCTTCTTCGGGAGATCTGCTTTTTTATTTATGATAGGAGAAAGAATTTTTGTTACTCCTTGTTTTTTGTGTCAATCACGATCGTCACCGGCCCATCATTGAGCAGCGATACTTTCATGTCGGCCCCAAACTCGCCGGTAAAGATTTTTTTATCCAGGTCAATTTCTAGTTGCCGGATCATTTTTTCATATAGCGGTATGGCCACCTCTGCTTTACTTGCACGCAGGTAAGATGGACGGTTGCCTTTCTTTGTGCTGGCTTGCAGGGTAAACTGGCTTATCAGCAATATGTCTCCCTGCTGATCTTTGACGGAAATATTAGGGATCTTTTGATCATCATCAAAGATCCGCAGGTTCACTATTTTATTACTCAGCCAGGTGATGTCGCTCTCGTCATCCAGGTCTTCGATACCTAGCAAGACCAATAACCCTTTCTTGATTTCCGCCTTCATTTTCCCGTCAATCATCACCCCTGCGCTGCTTACTCGTTGTATAACTGTTCTCATGAAATAAAGATAGGCTGCGCCAGGAATTTTTGGTGCGAAAAACGCTGTGATTCAGCAAATTCAGCACATTGGAATTTTGTTGAAACGAACAACATTTAATTACCGGTTTTTTAAAAAAATTGTACAAAAACCGGTCAAAACCCCTGTACTGTTGCGTATAAAAAATTATCCACTTCTTTTGTGCACATCGGTGGATATTTAAGAAACGGATAACTCATTTGATATAGATATTTTCGTTCTCCTTTGCTGGTTTCACAAGGTCAATCAATTTCTTAAACTCACCCAATCATTATATTTATGCCAACACAAAAACAGGCTGCCAAGGGCTTGGAATTTAGCCGGCAGTTCACAAAAGAAGGCGTGTCGCCTTACGATATGTTTGAATACGACTATCGTACCTCAGTTATTAAAAATCCATCAGGCGAAGTCGTCTTCCAGATGGATAATGTAGAAGTTCCAAAACAATGGAGCCAGATCGCTACCGACATTCTTGCTCAAAAGTATTTCCGCAAAGCGGGGGTGCCGCAGGCAGATGGCAGCACAGGCCGGGAAACCACTGTGAAGCAGGTTGCACATCGTATGGCACATTGCTGGAGAGTGTGGGGAGAACGTTACGGATATTTCGCTTCTGCACAGGATGCACAGGTGTTTTACGATGAGTTGGCATACTCGATTCTAAAACAAGCCTGCGTGCCCAATAGCCCGCAGTGGTTTAATACCGGCCTATACGAAGTGTATGGCATTTCCGGTAAGCCGCAGGGACATTATTATGTAGATGCAATTGATGGGGAGCTAAAAAAATCAACTTCGGCATACGAGCGTCCACAGCCGCATGCCTGTTTTATATTAAGTGTTGAAGACGACCTGGTTAACGAAGGTGGTATCATGGACCTGTGGGTGAGAGAGGCAAGAATATTCAAATACGGAAGTGGTGTTGGTACCAACTTCAGTAGCATCCGTGGAGAAGGAGAAAAACTCAGTGGCGGTGGAACTTCCAGTGGCCTCATGAGTTTCCTGAAAATCGGTGACCGTGCCGCAGGTGCCATTAAAAGTGGCGGTACCACACGCCGTGCTGCCAAAATGGTTTGCCTCGATCTCGATCATCCTGAAATTGAAAAATTTGTTAACTGGAAAGTTGAAGAGGAAGATAAAGTAGCTGCCTTAATTGCTGCTGGCTACGCGAGTGATTATGAAGGAGAAGCATATCGCACGGTAAGTGGTCAAAACAGTAACAACTCCGTTCGCATTCCCAATTCATTTTTTAAAGTACTCGATGAAAATGGTGACTGGGAATTGAAGGGCCGGAGCGATGGTCGGGTGATGAAGAAAATTAAAGCAGCTGAACTTTGGAAAAGCATCACCCATGCTGCATGGAAATGTGCTGATCCGGGTACGCAGTATGATACGACCATCAACGAATGGCATACCTGCCCTGAGGGTGGCGCTATCCGTGCGAGTAACCCTTGCAGTGAGTATATGTTCCTCGACAATACTGCCTGTAATCTTGCCTCCGTAAATCTTCGCCAGTTTTTTGAAGAAAGCGATAATAGTTTTGACGTAAAAGGTTTTGAATATACCTGTCGCTTGTGGACAGTGGTGTTGGAAGTTTCTGTATTGATGGCGCAGTTTCCTTCTCAGGAAGTTGCACAGCTTTCTTACGATTACCGCACCCTTGGATTAGGTTATGCCAACCTCGGCAGTATGCTCATGGTAAGTGGTATTCCTTATGATAGTGAAGAAGCAAGAGCCATCGCAGGATCTATCACCGCGATCATGACCGGTGTTGCTTACAAAACATCCGCCGAGCTGGCTTCTATTCTTGGGCCATTCTCTAAATACGAAGAGAACAAAACTCACATGTTGAGGGTAATGCGCAATCACCGGGCGGCAGCCTATGATGCACAAGATGCATACGAAGGAATAGAAATAAAGCCACAGGGTATTAATGCAAAATACTGTCCTGATTATTTGTTGACCGCCGCGATCCATGCGTGGGACGATGCAGTTCAACTGGGTGAGAAATATGGTTACCGGAATGCTCAAACAACTGTGATCGCTCCAACCGGAACCATTGGCCTGGTAATGGATTGTGATACAACTGGTGTTGAGCCTGATTTCGCTCTCGTGAAATTCAAAAAATTGAGTGGTGGTGGATATTTCAAGATCATCAACCAAAGTGTGCCTGCGGCTCTACGTAATCTTAAATACAGCGAGACTGAAATTGAAGAGATCGTCAATTACGCGAAAGGACATGCTACGCTTAATGGTGCTCCATTCATCAATACCCAGTCACTCCTTGAAAAAGGATTTACCAAACAGGAACTTGCGAAAGTTGAAGCTTCTTTGAGCAGTGCTTTTGAGATCGGGTTTGTTTTCAATGTGTACACTTTTGGCGAAGCAACTTTACAGCGCCTTGGCTTTACATCTGAACAATACCACGATTTTGGTTGGAGCTTGCTGGAAGCATTAGGATACACTGATGAACAGATCGATGCCGCTAACGTGTACGTATGTGGTACCATGACTGTTGAAGGTGCGCCTTATTTAAAAGATGAGCATCTGCCGGTTTTTGACTGCGCTAACAAGTGTGGACAAAAAGGAGAGCGGTACATTCATGCACACGGTCATATTCGTATGATGGGTGCGGCACAACCTTTCCTGAGTGGAGCTATCAGCAAAACCATCAACCTGCCGAACGAAGCTACTGTGGAGGAAATTGCAGATTGCTATCGCATGAGCTGGGAACTTGGATTAAAAGCGAATGCGCTTTACCGTGATGGTTCTAAATTATCGCAGCCGCTGAGCAACAAATCTGATAAGAAGAAGAAAACAGTTGAAGTTTCTGATAGGGAAGAACAAGATGTTGAAGCGTCTTTGTTAAATGATTCCAGCATTGTTGACATGAGTAAACTCACCGTGGATGAGTTGCTGGATGAGGTTAGCAAGCGGATGCAGAACAGTCCGGATACAGTACTGAAAGGCAGGTTAGCCAAAATTGTAGAGCGGAAGAAATTACCAGCGAAGCGCAGAGGGTTCACACAAAAAGCCAAGATCAACGGGCAGGCATTATTCCTGCGTACGGGTGAGTATGGTGATGGAACTGTCGGTGAAATATTCATCGATATGGCCAAAGAAGGCGCAACTGTTAGAAGTATGCTGAACTGCTTTGCCATCGCGATCTCCATTGGTTTGCAATACGGTGTTCCGTTAGAAGAGTTCGTTGAGAAATTTGTGTTCACCCGCTTTGAACCATCAGGAATGGTTGAGCATCCAAACATCAAGAGCACCACTTCCATCATTGACTTTATTTTCCGTTCAATGGCTTACGAGTACCTGGGCAGAAATGATTTAGTTCATGTGTTAGATAAACCAGAAGTGGAAAATCTTGGCAATGAATCCTGGGATGAATCAACACCAACGATCGGTAACCGGGTTCATGAGTTAAGTGAAGTAAGGGTGCTGGCCAATTCTTCGCCTGCGGGAAATGTTCAGTCACTAAAAAGTGTAAAGAACAACCTGAGCGCAGCCGAGCAATTCAATGGCCTGGATGCAGTTAACGCAGCAGCTAAAAGTATGCAAAGTGATGCACCAGCCTGTAACACCTGCGGTCATATTACCATGCGCAGTGGTACCTGCTACAAATGCCTGAATTGCGGAAACAGCATGGGCTGTAGTTAATCGTCCACTACCGACACATATAAATTCGAAGGCCGCTGAAAAGCGGCCTTTTTATGTTCAAAGTATTTGAAATAAGCGGAGTGAATTTTTAAGGGCTGTAAGGTGATTTCGTTTGGCAGGGATGAAATCTGAACTGATTCAGACTCCAACTATGGCGAGTTACATACGCAGGCTTTACGGTTCCGAGGCCCAATAATTATTTACGTTTAAAACGCATCACCGTTACATCACCGGCTTTGAAGCTTAGCTCATCATAGGTATCGAAATTAAATGAAGTAACGGTTTTTAAAGTCTCTATAAAGGTTTGCTCGCCTTCTCCCGGGCAAAACATTTTTGTCATAGCTGTTGGTTCCAAAAAGCTGAGCTTGTTGCCCGTACGGTTGAGTTTTCCGGTGAAGGAGTTACAACTTGTATTACCGCTGATGCGCTGGTTTTCGGGATCAAAGAGGATCATGGGTTTTTTCTCGGGGTACAGCCCATCAAAGGCGATTCGTTTACCCGTTATGTAAACCAGTTCCCAACTGCCGGTGAGGTTGGTTTCTTCCATGGAGACACGGGTTTTATCCGGTGAAAGATCCAGTTTTTCGGCGAGGTATAAATAGGGTGGATGTAAATGATGCACAAAAATATTCTTACCATCATCGACATATAATTTGCGGTAAGTTGAATCGCCTGCAAGTACAATTGTTCTGCCAACGCGTACATAATCGTTGCTTGGAAAATAGGCAGGTGGTTCAAATTCAGTCAGTGTTTTTCGCACCATCTTCGACGTCATTTTACCAAGATATTTTTGATAGTTTCTTTGGGCTCTTCGTGACGGTTTATCCATCCGGTTGAAGGCATATCGCAAAGCCAGGTTTACCGGGAATTTTTGTTTGTTCAAAATCTTCTTCACGTTTGTAAATGGATTCGACTTGTTGAAGTCATTTACCGTCTGCACAGAAAGTGGCACTTCAGGTACCCAATCCGAGGTGTTTACCACATTGAATGCCCAGCCATTTTGAGTCAGCGCTTCGAACTCGTAGGCGTAATATAAGTTCCCCGGTTTGGACGCAGCACTTCCATAAGTTTTGAAGCGAATGTCAGCAGGCAGCCGGCCTTCTTTTTGCAATTGATTCATGTAAGAAGTCATTAGGTAGCTGATCGCGCCTCCCTGGCTATGGCCAAGGATAATGAAGTCCTTAGTACCGGCTTTGTAACACGAATCCATTTTGGGAAGGATGTCCTTCGACAGAAACGCCGTGCTTACTAACCAACCAACGTGCACGGCTGCACGCGGATTTTCTGCCAGCCTGTAGACAAATTTCTCAGTGTTGCTTAATGTTAATTCTCCCGTTGCAGGAACCATGGCGGCATAAAAGTTCGCAAGCCAACTTACACTGGTGCCAACGGTACCACGCAAACTAATTACGGCCGTTTTATGTTCATTCACCCAAAGATCCCAGCGATTATCGAGCCCGACTACCGGCGACCTGTACACGAATTTATATTGTCCTGGTTTGGGAAAACTGGCTACATAGGTGCTGTCACCAAAAGCTGCGGAAACCTTCAACATCTCTATATACTCTTGCTTATCAAATCCTGCCTGGAGGTGCTGGGCCATTGTTTGTGAAAGATTAAAAAACAATAGGAACAACGCTAAAAAAGATTTGCTTAACATGTTTGTTTCTTTGGGTGATGAATTGGGATGGGACGAATCTAATTCATTATCATTTAACTTATCTGTTGTGTTGAAGCCGCACACTCCCGGTGTGAACTCAGAGTGAACGCACCAGGCAAGCCAGGGGAATGAACATAGCAATCGACCAGGAGCCTTTACATTTGCACTAATTATGAAGTTTCTAAAAGTTTTCCTGCCTGTAGTTTGTTCCCTAATTTTTGGGATTAACGCGAATGCCCAGGTAAAGATGCGGCCGCTAAACGAGTTGATAAATGCTACAGACCCAGGATGGCCATTCGTGCAGCAATTGATAGATTCCGCGAAGAACCCGGTAGAGGTTTTATCGCCTGATCTTGCAAAAATTGAGGAGGCCTTGTACCATACGCAAGTCACAACCCGGGCACCGCTGGGCGCCGTTGTTTATGCAACCGGGGGAATCCTCGTTGATGGCGGATGGATCAGAATTCTTGGTTCAGGAAATCCAAAACTTAACAGAAGCGTTCCCGATTGGAACAAAGGAAAAACTTTTAAGGACTTTGGTGACAAGGCCAACTTCCTGTTGGTAGCAGACGATGCTGTTGGTGGCTTTTTCGCCTTAAACGGCGGACAATTTGGTAAAGACATAGGCAACATTTATTACCTGTCTCCAGACAGGCTGGTATGGGAGCCATTGGAGTTTTCGTACACCCGGTTTTTAGAGTTTTGCTTTTCCGGCGACCTCGATGAATTTTACGGCAAGCTTCGCTGGACGAACTGGCGGAAAGACCTGGTGAAATTGAATGGAAATTCTGTGTTTAATTTCCGTCCTTTTCTTTGGTCGAAAGAAGGGAAAGACATCAACAAGAGCAAGAAGAAAAGAATACCGGTAGCACAACAATTCGAATTTAACATGAATAGCCGAAAACAGCTTGGGCTCGAAAAAACGAATGTTCATTAACCAGTTTGACTGAAATTTGTTTGGTCGTTCCTGGCTACAATTTCATCAAATTTCGCTCTGGATTTACATTCACCTGGATACAAGACACTGGATAAAAAGCGTCTATTTCCCGCCAGGAAACGCACAAAATTTTGGTAAATTTTATCTGATCGACTACTACTTCTACAAGCGGATTTATTGAAAATTAGTAATTGAAAAATGAGCAAGTGCCTGAATCTGAACCAGGTTCAATTATCCCGGAATCAGGCAATGACTCCACTCATTCGAAACTTTAATATTTTGAGTGGGTTGGCAAAAACATAACCGCACCAGTAGGCATCCGCAACCTTGAAGAACCAGTATCTTTGCACCATGACTTCCCACTTTTTTACATACAATAAAGGAAAGGTGATCCAGGCTTTACGGTATCATTTCATCACCCGGCCGGAAATAAAAGTAATGATGGTATTGGTGAACGTTTTTGCGATTATTTCAGCCGCCTTGTTTTTTATGAAAACAATTTCGCCTGTCGCTTTTCTCGTAAGTTCAGTGTTGTGGTTTGGTCTTATGATCTCTTTCTGGTACTTGTTGCCCATCACCATCTACCGTAAGTCGAGCACCTTCCGCGACAGGTTTAAAGCCACTTTTGGAAAGGAATCATTTACAATTGAAAATGAGCGGGGAAGCAGGAGCTGGCCCTGGAATTCATTTAGCACTTTAATGGAAAGCCCACATTTTTTTCACCTGTATTTTAATACAAGATCTTTTTTCATCGTGCCAAAAGAAGCATTTGAAGGAGATGAGGTACACGCGGCGAGAAAGGTATTGACTGCCAATATTCACAAGTAAAATTACAGCAGTCTTTTCTCCATGATGTGGTGCGGAATATTGATCTCGGTGAATTCCGCTCCCTTCACCTTGTATCCAAATTTTTCGTAAAAACCAATGGCCGTATCGCGGGCATGCATGGTCATCGTTTTAAAGCCTTTATCGCGGGCAAGTGTCTCAGCAAACATCATCATTGATTCACCGATTCCTTTGCCTTGCATATTTTTTTGAACGGCCATCTGCCGCAGGCGCACACAACCATTTTTCATATCAGATAAAATACAACAGCCCAAAATTTCGTCATCATCAAAGGAGGCAATGAGAATGTCATCTTTTTCTTTCGCGAGTTCTTCGGGTGCAAAAGTTAACCCAAGAGGTTTGCGCATGATCTCAAAGCGCAGGGTTACCATCTGATCGTATTCCTTACTGCTATGATCTATTTGTTTAAGGCCCATTCTGCAATATAAATAAAATCTTTCTTCTCAACACAGTTGCCTCACGGCTTTCCGGCAGGATAAAACCATGAAAATATCTCCTGGTTCCCGGTAAATTTCTTGCGTGTTTCCGACCAATTTAATTAGTTCCTCGCTGCCTGCGCTGGCTTAAGCTAACGCATAAACGCAGATTTGATGTGCCGGAAAATTTGACAAATCTTATCCGATTATAAACCATTGCCTCATATTATCTTATGCGTTGTTGCGGTTAATTTTGGGGTAACTTATATTTCTTTGTATTTATCTCAAAAAGTATATTTTTGCACCTGATTAACTAAATATTACTATTATGTCAGACATTGCAACAAGAGTAAAAAAAATAATTGTTGACAAATTGGGTGTTGATGAAGCAGAGGTTACGCCTGAGGCTTCCTTCACCAATGATTTAGGTGCCGATAGCTTGGACACCGTTGAACTGATCATGGAATTTGAAAAGGAATTCAACATTTCTATCCCTGATGAACAAGCCGAAACCATTACGACTGTAGGTCAGGCCGTTACTTACCTTGAAGAACACGCTAAGTAGACATCATCTGTTTTAATCATCGCAGGCAAACTTTATGGATTTAAAGAGAGTAGTAGTTACCGGATTGGGAGCCATCACTCCTTTAGGCAAAACCGTTGAGTCTTATTGGCAAGGGTTGTCCGAAGGAGTAAATGGTTGTGATTTTATTAAACAATTCGATGCTACTAAATTCAAAACCAGGTTTGCCTGCGAGGTTAAAGATTTCGATCCCACCGATTTTTTAGACCGGAAAGAAGCTCGCAAAATTGACCGCTTTACCCAGTTTGCTTTGATAGCAAGCGATGAGGCGGTAAAAGATGCCGGCATATCCCGCGACAATGTTGATGTTGACCGTGTTGGCGTGATCTTCGCCAGCGGCATCGGTGGCCTTATCACCTTCCAGGAAGAGGTCATCAACTTCGCTTCCGGCGATGGAACTCCTCGTTTCAATCCCTTCTTTATTCCGAAAATGATCCTCGATATCGCCGCCGGGCAGATCTCGATCAGGCACGGATTCCGTGGACCAAATTACTCTGTAGTTAGTGCTTGCGCCTCCTCAACCAATGCGTTGATCGATGCCTTCGATAACATACGGTTGGGCAAATCTGACATCGTTGTTTCCGGTGGAAGTGAAGCGGTGATCAGCGCTGCAGGTGTTGGTGGATTTAATGCGATGAAGGCGCTCAGCGAAAGAAACGACGATCCTAAAACTGCCAGCCGCCCTTTCGATAAGGACAGGGATGGTTTTGTATGTGGTGAGGGAGCCGGCGTTATCATTCTTGAAAGTCTTGAACATGCTCTGGCAAGAGGCGCAAAAATTTACTGCGAAATTGCAGGAGGTGGAGCTACTGCGGATGCACATCACATTACAGCACCACATCCCGAAGGATTAGGCGCCCAGAATGTAATGCGGTCAGCTTTGAAAGATGCAAATCTTCGCCCCGAAGACATTGATTACATCAATGTACATGGTACTTCAACGCCACTCGGTGATATTGCAGAAACAAAAGCTATCCTGAATGTTTTTGGTGAGCATGCGTACAAACTGAATATCAGTTCAACAAAGAGTATGACCGGGCATAGCCTTGGCGCTGCCGGTGCCATCGAAGCCCTTGCATGTATCCTGGCCGTTACCCGTGATATCATTCCGCCGACAATCAATCACTTCACTGACGATCCTGAACTGGATCCTAAACTTAATTTCACTTTCAACAAAGCGCAACATCGCACGGTGAACGCAGCTTTAAGCAACACCTTTGGTTTTGGCGGGCACAACGCTTCCGTAATTGTAAAAAAATACCAACCTTAACCATTTTCTCTTCTCCCTTTTTTTCTCTCTAACGGACTGCCTGGTTGTATAAATCGGCAATTTTAAATGCAGCAAGCAGCTTTTTGAACTGCTGAAATCATACCTGTTGGCACAATCTGGTAAATAGCTGGATGAACGGGGCCTGGGCTTCGTTTAAATTTTTTGAATGCATCAAAAACATTAATTTCGACTAAACATCCTCAGATATTTTGCAGTTTTTAAAAGACATCTTTTACGGCGATTTAAAGAAGAAAGAGTTTAAGAAACAACTCAATAACGTACTGGGCTTCACGCCGGGAGATCTTAATCTATACAGAACAGCTTTAAGTCATCGGTCGGTAAGGGAAGGGGCCGATGAAAACAATGAACGGCTGGAGTTTCTTGGAGATGCAGTGTTGAGTTCGGTGGTGGCGCATTATCTTTTTATGAAATATCCCTACAAGGGAGAAGGATTTCTTACCGAAATGAGAAGCAAGATGGTGAATCGCCAGCAACTGAATGACATCGGTATTAAAATGGGTTTGAAGAAGATCACCATCTATAATAAACACGACAGCTCCCTAAAAATTTCCCAGATTTTTGGCAACACCCTCGAAGCCCTCATCGGGGCAGTTTATCTCGATAAAGGTTATAATAAAACACAGAAATGGGTGGAGAAATACATTATTTCTACGCATATGTTTATCGATGACCTGGAAGGAATTGAGATCAATATAAAAAATAAGCTATACGGCTGGGCTAATAAAAATGGTAAGGCGCTTGAGTTTGAAACGCTCAATGAGAAGTTTGAAAATGGCAGGCGGCTTTTCACCATCGGTGCAACTGTGGATGGCGAGTTAGTAGCGGAAGGTAAAGGCTACAATAAAAAAGACGCAAGCCAGGTTGCCGCCCAGTTAGCAGTTGATAAACTAGGCCTTTAAATTTCTTCTTAACCCGGTAATTACACGGGCTTTCTCACTCGCACTAACTGCGACCCATACATAAGTCAACATATGAAATTTGGAATTTTAGGAAGTGGTAGTTGGGGTACAGCCATTGCAAAAATTTTAACCGATAACGGGCAAACCATCCATTGGTGGAACCGGAGTGCCAAAGCGATTGAGCAGATCCAGACCCGTCATCATAATCCACAATACCTCAGTGCCGCTTATTTTAATCCTGACCAACTCATACTAACCACAGATGCGTCGGAAGTAATAAAGCAAGCCGATTGTATCATCATCGCAATTCCATCGGCCTATGCTGCCGCCACGTTGCTATCGCTTGAAAAAGGTATCCTGGCGGGAAAGAAGATTGTAAGTGCCATCAAGGGTATTCTTCCCGAACAGAATTTATTGTTGAATGAGTTTTTAAAAAATGAATTTGATTTTCCGCTGGAAGATTATTTCGCGGTGCTTGGCCCTTGTCATGCAGAAGAGATCGCTGCAGAAAAACTATCCTACCTCACTTTCTCCGGAGTTGACGAAAAGGCCACGACTGATATTGCAGCTTATTTCAAAACTAGCTATCTCAACACGGTTGAGAACGACGACATTTATGGCGTTCAGTTCGCAGCTGTATTGAAAAATATTTACGCTGTTGGTGCCGGCATGGCGCACGGTCTCGATTATGGCGATAACTTTTTAAGTGTGTTGATTGCAAACAGCGCAGATGAAATGGCGGGTTTTTTAAAGAAGGCTGGAATTAAAAATATTGAAGTTGGTCACGTCGACTCGCTTCCCTCAGCCAATGACCACCGGTCAAATAATTATGCAGCCTCGGTCTACCTCGGCGATCTGCTCGTGACTTGTTATTCCCTGTTCAGCAGGAATCGGACCTTTGGAAACATGATCGGGAAAGGATATTCAGTTACCGCAGCGCAGGTCGAAATGCGCATGGTAGCGGAAGGATACAACGCCAGTAAATGTATGTTTCTAATCAATCAAACTATCAAGTCGGACATGCCCATTGCAGAAACGGTATATCGCATACTTTGGGAACATCAGCCAACCCGTGAAGGTTTCAGGAAAATTGAGGCTGAACTGATTTAGCAGTTACCAGGAGGGACTGGCTTTTGTATCATTAAGAAAAGAGATCCGCTGCTATCCCGTCCGCAAATAGTTTTCCTTCAGTTGTCAGCACCAGGCTTCTGTCCCGCAATTTTACCTTCTTGCCCTGGATCCAGGGCTCAGCTGTCTTCAATAAATTGTCTGCTGCTTCCTGGCCAAAAGAGTTTTGGATCTGTTGCAAATTAATCCCTTCTGAAGTACGCAACGAGATCATAATATATTCGTTTAGCTGCTGCGTAGGCGTTAGTAGCTCTTCCTCGTATGGGATCACATTTTTTTGGAGAGATTGAATGTACAGGCTGTTGTTAGCGACGTTCCATTTACGGGCATGGCCGGTGAAGGAGTGTGCTGAAGGCCCAAATCCATAATAGGAATTTCCTTGCCAATAACTGCTGTTATGACGACTTCGCATACCTGGCCTGGCGAAATTACTGATCTCGTAATGCTCATACCCCGCTTCCTTCATCCAGTTCATCAATAACAGAAACTGCCGTGCCTGCCGTTCCGGATCGACGGGAGACTTTTTATGATCACGTATCATCTTGTCCAAAGCTGTTTTGGGTTCCACGGTCAGGGCATAGCAGGAAATATGCGGGATATTTTGTGTGATCGCCATTTGCACATTATTCGCCCAAGCTTCATCATCTAACAGGGGAGACCCATAGATGAGGTCAATCGAGTAGTTGTCAAATCCTGCCTGCTTCATGTGATCGATACAGGCAAGGGCTTCGTTGGCATTGTGGGCCCGGTTCATCCATTTCAACTCTGCTTCAACAAATGACTGGATCCCTGTACTCAACCGGTTTATGCCAAGTGCCTTCCATTGTTGTAAAGCAGAAGGGGTAATGTCATCCGGATTTGCTTCGAGCGTAATTTCAGCTCCGCTGGAGATAGAAAATTTTTCATGAAGAGCGTTTAAAATACTCGCGAGCTCTTTTTCGTTTAGGATGCTGGGCGTGCCGCCTCCGAAATAAATGGTCTCAATGTATTTCTCAGCTTCCGAAATAAATGGCGTGAGCGCTATTTCCTTTGCAATCGATTCGACCATCAACGAACGTTGATGTTTTGAAGTAGAGAAATGGAAATTACAGTAATGACAGGCTTGTTTACAAAAAGGAATATGTATGTAGACCCCAGACAAAGATTTCTGATTTACGAATTTTGAATATAGTTTTGAAAACACGCATGATAACCCCGAGTTCCATCTTTTACAAGATCATGGCAAGCCTTATTGTTGCGGGGTGTTTCCTTCTTCCTGTTGTGGGCCAGCAAGTACCTACTGGCCGTCACGCTTTGCGCATTCAATTAGTGGACAAAGATAGCTCAATTGCCCTCGGACCCTTAAATCTAAAAATCGACTTTTCGGGATCTGTACAGTGCATCGATTACATTACTAAGCTTCCATCTCTGCTCGCCACTAAAGGATTTCCTGCGGCTTCCGTGGACCAGGTTGTCCCCGATTCAACTTTCACCACGATTCGTTTGTACCTGGGTCAGGCTCAAAAATTAGTGCAGCTTGATGTTTCAAATATTGAGTCAAGGGCGTTGGAGTTTGGAGGCTATTCGGATAAAGCCTACCTAAATCAACCGGTTGACTTTGGCAAACTTGAAAAATTGAAGGAGCGAATACTCAACTACTATGAAAATAAGGGGTACCCATTTGCAAGTGTTGTCTTAGATAGTATCATGCTGACTGATACGGCAATGCAGGCCAGGCTGAAGGTTGAGAAAGGGCTGCTGTATCATGTTGACAGCATTCGGGTAAAAGGAAAACTAAGGATATCTAATGCATTTTTACAACGCTATCTTGGCATACCCAACGGCAGTATTTATGATCAGTCAAAAATCGATGTCGTCGGAAAGCAACTACTCGAATTACCGTACCTGCAGGAGCAACAACCTGCCGAGCTAACCTTGCTTGGTACAGGCTCTATTCTTGACCTATATCTTGCGCAGAAGAAAAGTAGCCAGGTGAATTTCCTGGTGGGCTTCCTTCCTGCAAATGCTCAAACTAATAAGTTACAATTTACAGGAGATGTGAACTTAAATCTTCGAAATGCGCTCGGCAGCGGGGAAACAATTCTGCTCAATTGGCAACAATTACAACTCAGCTCTCCAAGGCTGAATATTGGATATCAACACCCGTACATTTTCCGCTCGGCTTTCGGACTTGACTTTGCCTTTGACCTTTTTAAAAAGGATTCCACCTTCCTGCAGTTGAATGCACAAATCGGTATTCAATATCTTCTCTCTGCGAATCAATCGGGGAAGATCTTTTTCCAAAATCAAAGTACGGTCTTGTTAGGATCTGGCGTTGATACTTTCCAGGTAAAGGCTACGCGTCGGCTTCCTGCCAATGCGGATACAAAGGCAGTAAACATAGG
>JAURWD010000154.1 GCA_030655145.1 Ferruginibacter sp. | reverse complement strand
CTGTTTGCCAAGAAATTTAATTGAGTCAAATGCATTGCTGTTCCTTGCGGCATTCTCAATTGGACTTCTTTCTGGTCCATCACCTAACAACAATAATTTACTGGGCAACTTTTCATTCAACAAAAGAAAAGTCTGGAGCACATCCTCAACTCTCTTAACCTTACGAAAGTTACTTGCATGCACAATTATTTTCTCGCCATTGGGCGCAATCAGTTTCTTAAAAGCGTCAACAGGTTTTTTATTAAACCGCTTGACATCTACAAAATTGTGGATGACTTCAATGTCTTTTTCAATGTCGAAGTTGCGGTAAGTTTCTTCTTTAAGGTTTTGAGAAACAGCCGTAAGAATGTCACTTTCTGTCATAGAAAAAGTGACGACGGGGCGATAGGTTTTGTCTCTACCCACCAATGTAATATCGGTGCCGTGCAAGGTTGTTATAACAGGTACATTCTTTCCTTGCTTTAATAAGATCTGCTTGGCCATGAAAGCGGCAGCTGCATGGGGAATGGCATAATGAACATGAAGCAACTGGATATTGCTGTTGATGATCACGTCGACCATCGTGCTGGCGAGTGCGCTTTCGTACGGCGGATAATCAAACAAAGGATAGGTTGGAACCCTTACTTCGTGGTAAAAAATATTTGCATGAAACCCACTCAGCCTTACTGGCTGCTGGTAAGTAATAAAATGAATATTGTGCCCTTTATCTGCAAGCGCTTTACCCAATTCTGTCGCCAATACACCACTACCGCCAAATGTTGGGTAGCAAACAATCGCAATATTCATTATTAATTTTTAAAAATTTTAGTACCTGTATTTGTCATCAAAACGGGTGCAATTTACCGATTAATTATTCACTACTACCCGATAACCGTATAACACATAAATCGGTATGTTTGTTAACCTAAAGAATTTTACATGTTCAAAATCCTGCTTTTTCTCTTTTTATCTACTTTTTCGCTTTCACTGGTAGCACAGGATTCAGATTCCCTGGCAATCAAGAAAATTGCAAATGAAGTCCTCATTAATGGACAGGCCTACGAGAATCTTCGGTACCTATGTAAGAAAGTTGGACCCAGGCTAAGTGGTTCACCCGGGGCACAAAAAGCCGTGGAAGCTACAGCCCGGATGTTAAAGGAGGCCGGTGCGGACAGTGTATACCTGCAACCCTGCATGGTGCCTCATTGGGAAAGGGGCGAAAAGGAGATAGGTTATATCCGCACTGCAAATGGTGGCCGGAGAAATCTCAAACTTTGCGCCCTGGGAAACTCCGAGGGAACAGGAAGCAAGGGTATTACCGGTACCGTTATTGAAGTAAAAAACTTCGCAGAACTTGAGCGATTAGGCGCCGGCGTTATCAAGGGTAAAATTGTGTTCTTCAATTTTGAAATGAACCCAACCTACATTACGACTTTCTCAGCCTATGGCGAGAGTGGTGGAGCTCGGAGATCAGGACCGTCAAAGGCAGCTGCGCTTGGAGCGATCGGGGTGATGGTTAGATCACTGGCTAGTAACCCCGACGACTACCCGCATACCGGGGCTACGCAATACAATGATTCCTTCCCCAAAATTCCAGCGGTTGCCATTAGTACCAATGATGCGGAATGGCTCAGCAGCCAGCTGAAGAAAAAAATGATGCTCACCGGTTATATCCGGAATACAAGCCGCATGCTGCCCGATGCCCCTTCGTTTAACGTTGTTGGGGAAATAAAGGGTAAACAATTTCCCCAGGAAATTATTACAGTGGGTGGACACCTCGATAGCTGGGACCTCGCGGAGGGAGCGCAGGATGACGGGGCAGGTTGCGTTCAAAGCATTGAAGTGTTGAGAGCTTTTAAAGCTGCGGGATTGCAACCAAACCGGACGATAAGAGCAGTGATGTTTATGAATGAGGAAAATGGTGGACGCGGTGCTGACAGATATCTTGAACTGGCAAAACAGCATAGTGAAAAACATTTGTTTGCCGTAGAGAGCGATGCCGGTGGCTTCAGTCCTCGGGGATTTAGTCTTGATATGAGCATGGAAAGAAAGGAGAAAATTAGCAATTGGAAGGGCTTGTTTTATCCTTACGGCGTCTATGATTTTGCCGCTGGAGGCAGTGGTGCAGATGTAGGTCCTCTAAAAGCGATTGGCACGGCGTTGGCAGGATTACGTCCTGACAGTCAGCGGTATTTCGATGTTCACCACGCAGCAACAGATGTTTTTGAATCGGTAAGCAGGAGGGAACTTCATCTTGGCGCCTTGAGTATGGCAGCACTGATTTATCTTGTTGACCGGTATGGATTATAAAACCTAAAATAAATTTATCAATGGAAGATAGTAAGTACGTATCCGTGCAACCAAAAAAAAAGAGTGGGGTAGGTAAATTTTTTGCCTGGGTTGCTGTTATAATATTATTTATCGGCGGAATCCTTGTTTGGTGGAAGTACTTTTATGTGTTCGGGGAGGGAGTAAAATCCGGCGAATTAAATTACGTTGTGAAGAAGGGCAACCTGTTCAAAACTTATGAAGGAAAGCTGATCCAATCCGGGCTGCGCTCTAAAACAGTTGGTTCTGTTCAGTCGTATGAATTTGAATTTTCCGTGACAGATGATAGTATTGCGAATTACCTCATGAATAACAGTGGTAATTACTTTGACCTTCATTACAAAGAGTATAAGGCCACCATCCCCTGGAGGGGTTACAGTGTATTTATAGTAGATAAGATTGTGGGTACTAAACCCGTAGCACGCTAATTTATCCTGCAAGTAATAAGAATATAACCGGCTTTTTATGAAGGTCGGTTTTTTCATTTTTCCACTCTGCTACAGTCTTGGTTTTCACAAATTCATTAGCCCCAGTAAGTTCAGCGGCAATGCACAGCCTTGAAGTAGGTTTACAGGTTTTCAACAAAGTCTCGAGCAATTGATTATTGCGGTAAGGAGTTTCTATAAAGATCTGGGTGCTGCGTTTTCGTTGAGAAGTGAGCTCGAGATCTTTTATCGCTTTGACTCTTTCATTTACTTCAATTGGCAGGTAGCCAACAAATTCAAACTGCTGCCCGTTCATGCCGCTTGCCATCAAGGCCAAAAGAATAGATGAAGGTCCTACCAGGGGTCGTACGGTTGCATTCATTTGTTGTGCAACTTCGATCAGGATCTGGCCCGGATCAGCAATTCCCGGGCACCCGGCTTCACTAATAATGGCAATGTTTTTTCCTTCTTTTATTTTTTCGCGAAAGGCATTCTTTTGCTCTTCTTCAACCTTATGAATAGCAAACCATTCAAATGAATCGATGATAAATTCTTTATGAATGCTCTTCAGGAATCTGCGGGCCGTACGCTCATTTTCTGCGAAGATCACTTGGCAATCTTTAACAGCATCAACCAGGTAATGGGGAATTGTTTGTGTTGCCGTATCGTTGAGGAGTGAAGGAACCAGGTAAACTGTACTCATCATATTATTGTTGACGTGCTTTGATCATGGTAATGGTAGCAGCTATTACTGCATAACTCGGTGCGAATACCCAGCCAACTAAGATCACCATATGCATGAGATAAAATACAATGCCGTTACCAATTGCCAGCCCTTTGTGTTTACCGATAAATACGATGCTTTGAGACGCAGATAATTTATTTCTTTCACAGCTGTAATCGAGCATCGAAAATCCCAGGTAATAACACTCAATGATCAATGCAAATAATGGAGTGAACCAACCAAAAACAGGGATAAATGAAACGATGAGGATGGAGATCGTGTAAACTGTTTGCCATAGTGCATTGCGAAAGGCCAGGCTTATTCCCCGCCCCATATCTTTAAGCAACTGGTTCAAATTAAAGGGGTAATCTTTTCCTTCCATGATGGCTTCTGTTTTCTCACTTAGATATGCAAAAAGAGGAGAACCGAGGATGAGGAAAATATACTTGAAGAGTGAAAAATAGAATAGCATGAGCACCAGCTGTAGAATGACCTGCCCAAAAATGAAAAGAAATTTCAGCCAGCTACCTTCCATTGCGTACATCGACTTTTTTAAACCCGTGGTGGAGATAAGGTAGTCGATCGCATTGCCGCTACTGATCCAGAACAAATAGATGCCTGCACAAAACAACAGGGCATAAATAATACCCGGGAGGAGTATCCATTTCCAAAGTTTGTGTTTAACAATAAACTGGTGTGCCTGGTAATAAGATTGAATGGCTATGATGATGTCTTTTAACATGTATGCTTTTTCGGAGTAAAGTTCAATGCATATTTAATATTAAATTGGTTAAAAGACGGGGTTGATAATCGCTGTTACAAAGATTGTGAAACGGGTTTTTATTGCAAAACGATCTTTTATTTAAGCTTTTAAAATTACAGATAACTTGTACAAATTAACGATTGATTTTTTTAACCGCGACAATGTGGTACAAATTGCAAAGGAGTTAATTGGAAAGATACTGGTAACTAATTTCAACGTGGTTAGAACCAGTGGGCGCATTGTAGAAACGGAGGCCTATGTTGGACTGACAGACAAGGCTTCACACTCGTTTGCAGGTAAACCCACCCCACGTAACGAGCACATGTATGCGCAGGCGGGTACAGCGTACATTTATGTGTGTTATGGCATTCACCAGATGTTCAATATTGTAACAAATTCAAGCGGTGTACCGGATGCCATTTTGGTACGAGCCCTTGATCCTTTAGATGGCATTGATTTCATGTTAGAACGTACCGGAAAATTATCGCTCGACTATTCGCTCACCCGCGGCCCGGGAAATGTTGGAAAAGCACTCGGCTTCAATAAAAGATATAGTGGATATTCTCTCGCCGGGGGC
Organism: Ferruginibacter sp.; assembly: GCA_030655145.1. Classification (GTDB taxonomy): domain Bacteria; phylum Bacteroidota; class Bacteroidia; order Chitinophagales; family Chitinophagaceae; genus Ferruginibacter. Next base: position 11,803 of record JAURWD010000154.1, on the reverse strand, counting down.
GAGATCTTTATCGAAGATGATAATATCAAATTTGGAGTTGACGCAATCAGGAGCAGTCCAAGAATTGGTGTTGCGTATGCAGGTGTTGATGCACAGCTTCCCTATCGCTTTTATTTTAAAGGGAATAGGTTCGTCAGCGGGAAGCCAAACAATTGAAAGCAAAAAAAAAGAAGCTGGATGCTTCTTTTCTTAAAATCGTTGTATGTAGTTGATTAGAACTTTGGACAAGGAATGCCTTTTGTTTGGGTTGCTTTCTTAATGTAGATCAGGGAGAATTCTGACCCACCGCGACTCAAAGTCGCAGCTTTCAAATTAGATGTATTGATATCATAACTTGCTCCGATCCTCAAGCCGCCAATCTCAATTCCAACATAAGGAATAATAGCGTCTTTAAAACGAATCCAGGAACCAACGTATACACTGGTAGGATTATCTGTATCGTTATTCACATTAGCTGACAATGCAGCCCCAACTAGCGCTTCGCTGGCTTTATTCTGGAGTTGATAGATCGCAGAAGTGTTGATCGAAAGAATGTCCGATACCGGGAAAGATCCACCTCCATGTACAGTAAGCCGTGGCGATAGGTTCCAAACCTTGTCAATAAAACTGAGGTTAGGCCTGTTAATGTGGTAAACAGAAGCACCGAGGTAATAGTTGTTTGTACCATCACTTGATCCGGAGAAAAGAATACCCGCGTTTACATCAACATAATTCTGGTTGCTGCCGTTACTCAGTGTTTCCGAAGTTGTTCCGGTAAACCCGTTCTGGGTCAGCTGGTCTTCAAAAGTTAGTTTGGTGAAATCGAGGATCGCACTGCTGTAGGTTGCTTGAAAACCAGCGCCGATCGTATTGTATCCGTCTTCATCCAATGCCTTGTGATAACTGAGGGCAAGTGAACCATAATTCAATTTTAGGGCGGCATCCGCACTTTGATCACTCAGCCCAGATATACCAATCCCAAATACATCACCTTCAGGAATTTTATTTTTTAAAATACTGAAATCCAGTGAGGCACTGGTTGTAACATAGGCTTTCGGTATGGAAGGCCACTGATCCCGGTGGTTGGCCGCAAGGCGTAACTGACCATCAAATTTACCTGTGAAAGCAGGGTTCAAAGTAAGAGGTGAGGCAAAAAACTGGGAAAAATGGGGGTCCTGGGCCTTAACAACAAAAGACAGTAATACGGCACAGGATAGAACGATTAATTTTCTCATTATTACGTGATTCGGAATATTAAAGATAAGCATTAGCATTAAAATGCTGCACCCGGGTTGTTAATTATTCAAGCAATGGTTTTCAAGGTGTTCTGGTTAATTTGCCCCCGGAATGCGGAACAAACCAGGGCCAGATTCTACTACTGAAAAGCCGTTAAAAAAAGATAACGAAAATGTTGTCTTAAGATTGCATCTTTTGTCCAAAAGCCAGGTCACCCGCGTCACCCAATCCCGGGACGATGTAGCCTTTGGCAGTTAGTTCATCATCAATGTCTCCACACCAGATGGTGGCCTTGGGATGAGCTCTCATCACATATTCCAGGCCAACCGTGCAGGCGATGGCGCAAACAATATGCAGTTCTTTGATCTCGCCTTCATCCCTCAAGGATTGAATAGATTTTACCAATGATGCACCGGTTGCGATCATAGGATCGCTCAGGATAATTACTTTATTCTCAATTTCAGGGCAACTCATGTATTCGAGGCTGATTTCAAAGCTGCCGTCAGGATGATGTTTGCGGTAGGCGCTGATAAAAGCATTTTCACCTTTGTCAAAATAATTCAGCAAACCGGTATGCATGCCCAGGCCGGCTCTTAGGATTGTGGCGAGTACGGGCTGGTCTGCCAACACCTTACAGGCCGCAATACCCAGCGGCGTTGTAATATCAACTTCGGTCCACTCAAGCTTTTTACTGATCTCGTAGGCTGCAACTTCTGCTATCCTTTCCAGGTTGCGGCGAAACCTCATCCTGTCATTCTGCACATCAACATTCCTTAATTCTGCCACCCAATTACTAACCAATGAATGTTGTTCGCTTAGGTTGATTATCATGTTTAAGGATAGATTTTGTTACATCTAGTTCGTACAAATCTAAATTTTGCAAACTGAACCCTGAAATTTAATTATATTTTCAAACCGTGAAATTGAAATGAAACCAGGGACATCAAGGGCACGTTTCGCGAGTCCCATTAAATGGTCAAAATTGATTGTTACAGTTGGAGTCACGCCCTGGATTTATTAGCATCGATACACCATTTAACATTCCTTTTCAGTATTATTTATTTTAATTGTAATAAAAAAAATGATGAGACTTACAGTGATGGTCATGGCACTCTTCTTTAGTGCTTGCAGCAGCACCAGCGAAAAGCAGGTTGAAGAAAAAGAGAAATACGAAAAGGCGGTCGAAAGCCTGGAAGAAAAAGAAAAGAAAAATCCAGCCCAGTTTTTATCAGTCAGTGGCCGGGACAAACATAACCTGCTGGGACAAACGGTAATCAGGGGAGCAATTTCAAACAGGGCAAAGGTTTGTGTGTATAAAGATGTCGAGTTAGAGGTTTCTTTTTTTAGTAAAACAGGCACTCTGCTGGAGAAAGGGAATGAAACTATTTACGATGAGATCTTGCCCGGGAAATCGAGTGAATTTAAATTCAAGAATTTTGCTCCGAAAGGTTCCGACAGTATTACAATTAAGGTGCTTGGAGCGAAAACGAATTGATGGACTTGCTAAATAAAACTAAAACTGTCTCCATCGAATAGCCCAAGATCACTGAGTTTTACATGAGGGATCACGAGTAAAGCCATAAATGACAAGGTCATGAACGGCGCTGCAAGTGTCGAACCCAATTCTTCTTTTACCATCTTGTCAATTTTTGTATAGGTTGACGCGATCTTGTATCCGTCAAGGTTGCTCATTAAGCCAGCTACCGGTAAAGCGAGAGCCATTTCGTTACCATTGCCCACACTGCTGATCCCCCCTTTTTCCTGGACCACCAAATTGATTGCTTTGCGCAAACTTTCATCGTCGGTACCAACCGCAATGATATTATGACTGTCATGTGCCACGCTTGAAGCGATGGCCCCTTGTTTGAGCCCAAAATTTTTGACAAATGCGAATGCGACAGGAGCAATTTTATACCGGTTTACGACCACTAATTTTAGGATGTCCCGAGGCACGTCGCTTACTTTGTTCCCGTCATCAATTGTTGGATGAGTCAAAAATTTGTTCGTGATGAGCTGCCCCTCCAGCGCTTCAATCACTACAAGGTTTTTTCCCGCTACGGCGGGAATGTTGAGATCTGTCGTAGCCAGTTCCCGGCAATCAAATTGGTTGATGATCCCCGCTCTCGGCGCATCGATATTTGAGCGACCATTTTCAGCGACCAGCTCCCCATTGATAAAAGTTTTCATCACCTCAAAATCCTGCAGGTCCTTTACCAGGATGAAGTCAGCCGGATCTCCTTCGCGAAGCAGGCCGACTGTCATTTTATAGTGTAAGGCCGGGTTAATACAAGCAGCCTTTAGTACATTGAAAACATCGATCCCTTTTGAAACCGCACGTTGGCACAAAACGTTGATATGGCCTTCAGCCAGGCTGTCGGGATGTTTGTCATCACTACAAAACATCATTTGATCGGGGTAATCTTTTAACAATCCAATCAAGGCTTCGAAGTTTTTTGCCGCACTGCCTTCCCGTATGAGGATCTTCATTCCGAGTTTCAATTTTTCCAATGCTTCTGCCTCGGTAAAACACTCATGGTCGGTTGAAATTCCGGCCAAAATATATTTTTCGGCATCGGCTCCACGCAGCCCGGGAGCATGGCCATCAACCGGCTTCCCGATTTTCTTTGCGGCAGCAATTTTTTCCAGCACCTGGGCATCGCCTGATAACACACCCGGAAAATTCATCATCTCACTTAGGTAGAAAATGTCGTCGTTTTTTAAAAGGCTTGCAACATCAGCTGAATTGATTGATGCGCCGGCCGTTTCAAAGATCGTAGCAGGAACACAACTCGGGGCTCCAAAATGAAACTTAAAAGGAACGGTTTTTCCATTGTTGATCATGTATTCCACGCCAGCAACCCCGCAAACATTCGCAATTTCATGCGGGTCGCTGATAGTAGCAACGGTACCGTGCACCACCGCAAGTTTGGCAAATTCTGAAGGCACCAGCATGGAGCTTTCAATGTGCACATGGCTATCTATAAAACCGGGTAAGATATAAGGTGCACCTGGCTTTGGCTTTCCATCCACTTTTTTGACAGAAATGATTTTCTCATGTTCAACGCTAAGTTTTCCATAGAAAATTGTTTGATCAAAAATATCAACCAGGTTTGCTTCGAAGCTTTGTACCATAATGAATGCATTTGATGAAGGGGAGGAATTCAAAATTAAGGCAATCAGATCAGGGGATAAATCGAGCAGGTATCTATTGATGTCCTTTTCTTAGGCTTCGGCGCAACTAACGGTTGAGTTTCACCTCAATTATGGGATTTTTTTATGTTATAATCATTCATACCTTTGCAAAGTTTTTAAATCTAATAAAATTCATTTCAATTATGAGTACAGTAAAAGTAGCGATCAACGGTTTCGGACGCATCGGCCGGTTGGTTTTCCGCCAGATCTATAATATGCAGGGAATCGATGTTGTAGCCATTAATGACCTGACTAGTCCTGCAGTTCTAGCCCATCTATTAAAATATGACAGCGCCCAGGGTCGCTTCAACCAGGAGGTTACTTCCACTGAAAATGCCATAATGGTTGATGGACACGAAATAAAGATTTATGCTCAGAAAGATCCTGCTCAAATTCCATGGGGAACTCACGACGTTGATGTGGTGATAGAAAGTACCGGTTTCTTTACTGATAAAGCAAAAGCTGAAGCCCACATTACAGCCGGTGCTAAAAGAGTTGTAATCTCTGCGCCAGCAACAGGTGATCTTAAAACAGTTGTTTTCAATGTGAACCACGATATCCTGGATGGTAGTGAAACAATTATCAGTTGCGCAAGTTGTACAACTAACTGCCTTGCTCCAATGGCAAAAACCTTGAACGACAAATTTGGTATCGCTATGGGCATCATGACTACAATCCATGCTTACACGAACGACCAGAATACCCTGGATGCTCCGCATGCAAAAGGTGACCTGCGTCGTGCAAGAGCCGCTGCTGCGAACATTGTTCCAAACAGCACCGGTGCTGCAAAGGCAATCGGACTGGTACTTCCAGAGCTGAAAGGTAAATTGGATGGTAGCGCACAAAGGGTTCCTGTGATCACCGGTTCTTTGACAGAACTTACTACTTTCTTAAATAAAACAGTATCAGTTGAAGAGATCAACGCGGCAATGAAAGCAGCAAGCAATGAAAGCTTTGGCTACACAGAAGATGAGATCGTAAGCTCAGACATTATTGGCACTACCTTCGGATCTCTGTTTGATGCAACGCAAACAAAAGTGATGACAGCTGGTGACAAACAAATGGTGAAAACCGTAAGTTGGTACGATAATGAAATGAGTTATGTGTCCCAGTTAGTTCGCACCGTGAACTTTTTTGCTGGAAAAATTTCTAAATAATTTTTGCCGGGAAGCAGTTTTCGAAGCTGCTGGTTGATAAATAATTTTTTATTCATCTCTATAAACCGCAAAGACAGGAAGCAATGGATATCTTGAATATTCGCTTTTAGTCTTTGCGGTTTTGCTAAAAATACACTCCATGTCAAATTTTTCTTCGCACAACTTCCAGGGCCAGAAGGCTCTTGTAAGGGTTGATTTTAATGTTCCCTTGGATGATCAATTCAAGATTACTGATGACAACCGCATGACCGCGACTATTCCAACTATCCGCAAAATTCTTTCGGATGGAGGAAGCGTAGTTTTAATGAGCCATTTCGGACGACCAAAAGACGGCCCCACAGATAAATATTCACTAAAACATTTGGTTGAACATTTGAAGCAACTGCTTAATGCTGACGGTCAAACTGTTAATGTGCTGTTTGCAGATAACTCCATTGGGGAGCAGGCAGTAACGGCAGCGGCTAACCTAAAACCCGGGGAAGTATTGCTGCTCGAAAATCTTCGCTTCTATAAAGAAGAAGAAAAAGGTGATGAAGCTTTCGCTGAAAAGCTAAGCAAGCTTGGAGATGTATACGTGAACGATGCTTTTGGAACTGCACACCGGGCGCATGCTTCAACAGCGGTGATTGCGAAGTTCTTCGAACCTGGCAAGAAACTTTTTGGGCTGTTGATGGAAGGTGAGGTTATAAGCGCTGAAAAAGTGTTGCACCAGGCAGAGAAGCCATTCACTGCCATTATAGGAGGGGCGAAAGTGTCGGATAAAATTTTGATCATCGAAAATTTACTGGAAAGAGCGACCGATATAATTATAGGTGGAGGAATGGCATATACTTTCTTGAAAGCCAGAGGTGGACAAATTGGTAACTCACTTTGTGAAGATGATCGTTTGCAGACAGCATTGGATATCCTGGAAAAAGCAAAGCAAAAGAATGTCAGCATCCATTTACCCGAAGATTCTGTTATCGCCGATAAATTCGATGCAGCGGCGAATACCGAAGTAAAGCCGAGCGATGCCATTCCGCAGGGCTGGATGGGTTTAGACATTGGTCCAAAAGCGATTGGTATTTTCAGCGAGGTGATTGAAAAATCGAAAACGATTTTATGGAACGGTCCGATGGGTGTTTTTGAAATGGAAAAATTCCAGGAAGGAACGAAGTCAATTGCGCTGGCTGTTGCGGCTTCCACCGCGAAAGGAGCGTTTAGCCTTGTGGGTGGGGGAGACAGTGTTGCGGCGGTAAATAAATTCGAACTGGCGGATAAGGTCAGCTATGTGAGTACGGGAGGCGGCGCAATGCTCGAATATTTTGAAGGTAAGGTCTTGCCAGGAATTGCAGCTATCAAACAATAATTCGTCTTGTAAAGCTTATCCGGTAAACTTAATTTATTAACCAAACCGATTCGAATTATTCCTTTATTTTTAACTCCTTAACATTAAAACACACAATATGAAACGTACCGGTTTATTAATAGTGCTGGCGATACTTGTTATCGTCGGTTTTTTAGGATGCAATGGCTACAATGGTCTCGTTAAACAGGAAGAGAGCTTGAAGAAGGCCTGGAACAATGTTCAAACTGAATATCAAAACCGCAATGATCTTGTTGGCAATCTCGTTAACACGGTGAAGGGTGCAGCAAACTTCGAACAAAAAACGCTCACTGATGTGGTAAACGCCCGTGCGAAAGCTACAAGCGTTAATATCAATGCAGATAACCTTACACCAGAAAAAATCGCCGAATTCCAGGCTGCACAAGGCCAGTTGAGTGGTTCACTCAGCCGCTTACTTGCTACCGTAGAAGCCTATCCGACTTTACGGGCAACAGAAAATTTCACAAAACTCCAGGGCCAGTTAGAAGGCATTGAAAATGGTATTCGTAACTCCCGGAAAGTATTTAATGATGAAGTGAATGTTTACAACACGAAGGTTCGTTCATTTCCAATGAATATTTTGGGAGGATTGTTTGGCTTCCACCAGAAAGAAGGCTTTAAATCAGATCCGGGTGCTGAGAAAGCTCCAGAGGTAAAATTCTAACTGCCTCACTTCATGAATAGTAAAAAAAATACAGCATATGTGATCGCGGGTATAATCGTACTCCTGGTTATATATGCTTTTATAAGTTTCAATGGGCTCGTGCGCAAGGACGAAAAAGTGAAACAACAATGGAACGAGGTTCAAAGTGCCTATCAACGCCGTACCGACCTTATTCCAAATCTGGTTAATGTTGTTAAGGGGCAGGCCGAGTTTGAACAAGGCACACTTGTTCAGATTTCAGAAGCCAGGGCTGCAGCTGTGAATACAGTGAGTAGCAATTTAACCCCGGAAACCTTCAATCAACAAACGGCGGCGCAAAACAAATTAGCATCTGCCACAAATCGCCTGGTAGTTACGATTGAAAAATATCCTCAACTCAAAGGAGCGGAGGCATTTGCCGGGCTACAGGTTCAACTTGAGGGCACTGAACGAAGAATCAAATTTGCCCGCAAGGATTTCAATACCTCCATTGCCGATTACAACAGTAGCGTGAAAAGTTTTCCTACTAAAATCTTTGCAGCTGTTTTTGGCTTTCCTCCAAAGGAGGGTTTCCAGGCGGATTCTGGCGCCGATCAATCAGTCGAAATTAAATTTTAACCTGTGGGATTATTTCCTTTTTTTAAAAAGCCCGATTATTTTTCTGCAGAAGAAAAAGCACGGGTGGTAGAAGCGATCAGGATTGCTGAAAAAGAAACCAGCGGCGAAATCAGAATTTACGTGGAAGGCAAGAATCCCTTCATGGACCCGATGGATCGAGCGCGGGAGATCTTCACCCATCTTAAAATGCAGAACACCGAGCATCGCAACGCAGTACTCTTATATATTGCCATGAAAGATCATGAACTCGCGTTGTATGGGGATGAAGGTATTTTCAATAAGGTAGGTGCTGAATACTGGCACCGGGAAGTGAAAGCGATGATCGGGAAGTTTTCAAAAGACTCCATTGTCTCGGGTATCGAACTTTGCATTTCGGACATTGGGCAAACATTGAAGGAAACTTTTCCGTACGAAGCCAACACAGATAAGAATGAATTACCAGACGACATCGTCTTCGGTCATTAAATTACACCAACAGCATAGCTCATATTTTCCAGCGACTGTAAAAAGAAAAGTTTTTCCCCGCGGGGAGCAGCATGAAAAGAATCCTTTTAATACCAGTTCTCGCTTTCTTCACGATCATCTCGTTTGCCCAGGCTCCGGCCAGGTCAATGCAAGACATTATTAGTAAGGCGCCTAGCCCTGCAAAATTGGTGAATGATTATGCTAATATCCTCACTCCTGACCAGGCACAAGCATTAGAGAATAAACTGGTGCAATTCGACGACAGCACATCTACGCAGGTTACAGTTGTTATAGTACAAAATCTTGGGGGCATGGACGTGGCTGATGCGGCCACTGAATTAGGCAGATCCTGGGGCGTTGGAGGAAAGCAGAATAACAATGGCGTGGTGTTACTTGTGTCGTCTGAAGATCGCAAATTAAATATTTCGCCAGGCTATGGCCTGGAAAAGACTCTACCCGATTTAACCACTCAACAAATCATTCAGCAGATCATTGTTCCCAATTTCAAGGGAAATGATTATTACCGGGGAATAGATGAAGGTACGGATGCGATCATCCAGGCTGTAAAGGGAGAGTACCAGGCCCCACGTAGTTATGGTAAGTCGAAGGGCCCTTCGATGATGAAGGTCATTTTTATCGTCATTTTAATTATTGTGTTTCTAAGCGTCTCTTCTGGCGGTCGGGGTGGAGGCTTTATGAGTCGGCGCGGTTATCGTGGCGGCCCAATATTTTTCCCGGGTGGTGGTGGTTTCGGAGGTGGCAGCGGCGGCGGTGGATTTGGTGGTGGTAGTTCTGGCGGCTTCGGTGGTTTTGGGGGCGGAAGTTTCGGCGGCGGCGGAAGTAGCGGCAGTTGGTAAAATATTATCATAATAAAAATCCCGGCACAGGCCGGGATTTTTTTATGAAGTATGGTAAGATTATTTAAAAACCTCGGTGATATATTGTTGGATATCTGCGCCCTTTGCTTTTCCAACCTGGTCTAAAGACTGTTTAAATACCGGGTCAGTTACATTTCTGAACTGCTTTGGAATAAATCCCCGGAAAATAATAATGTCATCAATAGCTTTTTTGATCTTGCTGACATCATTCACTTTGGTAAGGTAATCGGCATAGGCTGCAGTCATTTCCAGTTTCTCCTGGTTGGGAGATGCCGCTGCAAATTGTTTGGAAACAAACTCAAAGTCGGCATCTGTTCCGTTCGCAAGCAGGGCGTAAAACACAGCAGTTCCAAGGGCACCTTTTGCGTCCGCACTGTATTTTTTAGCCAACCCATAGGAAGCTTCAGGAGATAAAGCACTCAATCCTTCCAGCGCCGCTGCAGACACGCTGTAAGATGAATCATCTACAAATTTTTTGTACAGGGACTCATACTGTGCGTCCTTTGTGGCAACGAGTAAACTGATCGCCGCAGCTTTTGCCAGCTTGTCTTTTTCTGTGTCTGCAAGCAATGCAATTTTTTTGACTACCGCTGCATCAGGTGCGGTTTTAGCGGATGCAAACGCGTTTAATGTATAGGTTCTTAATCCCGCAAATTTATCGGTCAAACCCATTGCCAGTTCTGGTAACGCTTTTTGAGAAAAGTAGCGCAAGGCTTCGCGGCGGTCCATGAAATTTTTAGCATTTTCATACTGGAAAATGTATTGGTCGGTTGTCTTGTTATCCGTTTTTTCCCACAGGAGAATTTTATCGGCATCCACATTGATAAGTGATGTTGGCGTGGATGTGGCGAAGGAGAAAGTATCAGTCCTGTTTTCAGTCCAAACTTTATAGCGTTTAGCGGATTTCCCTTCATACACATCAATGGTCAGGGGTAATTTAAACACCTTGTCTCCAGTTTGTGTTTGCTTAACTATAACCATTTGGGTAGTTGGAGCATTTATATAACTGATATCAACTTTTGGGTGACCGCTGCCATAATACCATTGATTCCAAAACCAATTAAGATCCTGCCCCGTAACTTCTTCAAAGGCAAGCCTTAGCTGGCCTGCTTCTCCTGTTTTAAATTTGTTTGTCGTGAGATAAGTATTTAAAGACTTGAAGAACGCTTCATCTCCAACATAGTTTCGAAGCATATGAAGAATTCGCCCGCCTTTGTTATAACTCACAGCATCAAACATATCTTCTTTGTCGGCATAATGATAACGAACCAGGTTCTTTGCGCCACTACCACTTTGAATATAACCCTGCATATCATCAAGATTGTGATCATCAGCAAAATCTTTTCCGTGCTTATATTCATCCCACAGGTACTCACTATAATTGGCGAAGCTTTCGTTAACCGTAAGATGGCTCCAGCTTTCTGCGGTCACCAGGTCGCCGAACCATTGATGAAACAGCTCATGGGCAATCGTTTCTTCCCATTTGTTTCCTTCGGTTAACTGGCGAAAATTTTGATAGGCGCTTGCCTGGTGTAAGGTTGCGGTTGTATTCTCCATAGCTCCACTAACATAATCCCGGGCAACCATTTGTGCGTATTTGGCCCAGGGGAACTCCAGTTTTAATTTATCAGAAAAAAACTGCATCATCTCCGGCGTTTTCCCGAAAACGCCCTTTGCATAAGGAGCCTGCTCTTTTTCAACATAGTAGCTTACTTCCTTTCCTTTGTAAGAATCTTTTATCACAGAAAAGTCACCCACGCCCATAAAAAATAGGTAGGGCGCATGTGGCAGATCCATTTTCCAATGATCTGTACGCGTTCCGTCTGGGTTTACTTTTTTATTAATGAGCAGACCATTGCTCAGTGTCACATATTTCGATGGAACGATCATGAGAATTTCTTCGGTTGACTTCTGATTTGGTTTGTCAATTGTCGGCATCCACACGCTATTTGCTTCGGTTTCTCCCTGGGTCCAGATTTGTGTAGGTTTATCTTTCTCGGTGCCTGTAGGGTTGATAAAATACAAACCCTTGGCATTTGTGATCGCAGCGCTTCCTTTGGTTTTTAGCTCGTCTGGTTTTGCGGTATACGCAATGTAAAGAGTGTATTTTTCTCCGGCTTTGTAAGTCTTGTCAAGCGTGATAGAAAGCTGCAGACCATCGTAGTCATATTTTAATTTAGATTTCAAAGAGCCTTTAGTGATTGAAATTTCCTGGATGTCCATTCCTTTTGCATCCAGCATCAGTGAGTCGGTAGGATAGAAGTGCGGC
>JAURWD010000151.1 GCA_030655145.1 Ferruginibacter sp. | reverse complement strand
ACATTTGCTATAGACGTAAAAAGGACCTTGGGGAGAAAATCCATTTGTCTCATCGGGTTTCGATTCCTTAGCAGTGGGTATTCCCGATCAGGGAATGCAGCTTCAAGCGTTGGATCAGTGTCATACAAAACAAGCACTTTGATGCTGAAATAGGCTGTGAGTCATTCGCATAAAACTATTTTCTTTATTAATTAATACACAATTCCCCCCTTGATGAAGCATATCCTGCTCTTAGTTTCGGCTTTAATATTTCAGTACTCAGTAAATGCGCAAAAAAAATTACCAAACTCCGACAGCGCTGGTGTCGCCCTTAATCTGGAAGAGATTGTGATCTCAGCAAATAATTTCACAGAAAAGAAAAAGAACGTAGCACAGAAAATTGACGTCTTATCGGCTAGGGATATTGCAGCTTCAAACGCACAAAACACGGGAGATCTGCTTTCAAACACCGGGAAGATCTTCGTGCAGAAAAGCCAACAAGGAGGAAGCAGCCCGGTAATCCGCGGCTTTGAAGCAAGCAGGATTCTGCTGGTTATCGATGGTGTTAGAATGAACAATGCCATTTACCGCGGCGGGCATTTACAGAATGCTATCACAGTTGACCAAAATAGTTTGGCTCGCGTGGAAATTATGTATGGTCCCGCATCGACCATTTACGGTAGCGATGCGCTCGGTGGCATCATACACCTGGTGACAAAGTCGCCGATACTTTCAGGTGACCAGTCATTTCTATCCACCGGTTCCGCGTTTACGCGCTTTAGTTCAGCAAATAATGAAAAGACAATCCACGCAGATATGAGTATCGGTGGAAAAAAAATAGCCTGGCTGCAGGCGTATAATTTTAGCGATTTTGGAGACTTGAAGATGGGGAACAGGTACCCAACGGCCTATCCGGATTTTGGACGAAGAACTCAGTACGTCGAAAGTATGAACGGGGTAGATTCAATTGTAAATAATCCGGATGATCGCGTGCAAAAATTTTCGGGGTACCGCCAGTGGGATATACTTCAAAAACTGGTGTACAAGCCTACAGAGCGGTTGTCGCACAGCCTTAATTTCCAGTTTTCAAATTCAGGAGATGTACCTCGCTATGACCGGCTGCAGGATGTCAGGAACGGCGCACTGCGTTATGCATCCTGGTACTATGGTCCCCAAAAAAGATTTCTCGGTGCCTATGAATTAAGTGCTACCAATTTATCTTTTTGGAATGAACTTAAATTGAATGTCAATTACCAGGATATTGAGGAAAGCCGTTATACGCGTGATTATCGCCGTTATGATCGATTTGACAGCAGGATCGAAAGGGTAAAAGTTTTTGGTGCGGGCCTTACCGGCCGAAAAATAATCGGTGCCCATGAAATAACTGCTGGCGCCGATCTTCAACTGAATGATGTGAAGTCGAGAGCAAACAGGAAAAATCTCCTCACCGGTGAAGTTTCGAAGTTGGACACACGTTATCCTGACGGCAAAAACAAAATGAACAATTTCGGTGTTTTTGTGCAGCACGTGTTCAAATTTCAAAATGAAAAGTTTGTGTTGAATGACGGCTTGAGGGTACAGCATGTCTCCCTGAACAGTTCCATTTCCGACAACTCGTTTTTTAAGTTGCCAGATACAATCGCGAAGCAGCGCAATACTGCAATCACCGGTAATGTTGGACTTGTTTTCAAACCTCAGGATAATACGAATATCAAAGTGTCTTATTCCGCCGGCTTTAGGGCGCCGAACATTGATGACCTCGCGAAAATTTTCGAATCCAGCACAGCGGCAAGACAGGTAGTAGTACCAAACGCAAAGCTTCGGCCGGAATATACCCACAATTTTGACCTTAGTATTTACCATAAGATCGCGTCAAGGGTTGCGGTGCAGGCTACTGGATTCTATACTTTTTTTACAAATGCAATTATTAAAGCGCCATTTATTTTAAACGGGCAGGATTCAATTCTTTATAACGGAGTCAAAAGCCAGGTACTGGCAAGTCAGAATGTGAACAGGGCCTCTTTGTACGGGTTCAGCGGAGGACTGGACGTTGACTTCAGTGCTCATTTTACTTTTACAAGCACCATCTCTTATACAAAAGGAAACTTTAAAGTACCCCCGGGCAAAATATCCACTATTTATGAGCAACAGCCTGCAGGAAACTATCTGTTGGTACAACGTGATGTTCGGTCCAGACCATTGGATCATATTCCGCCGTTGATGGGACGGAGCGCAATATCCTTTAAGAACCAATTAATAACTACTGAATTTTACGTGCTTTTCAATGGATGGAAGCATTTAGACAATTATAATCCTGATGGAGAAGACAATGCTCAATACGCAACGGCGGACGGTATGCCTTCCTGGGTTACGCTCAATTGGAAAGGGAGCATGAAGATTGGCAATAACCTCCATCTGCAACTGGGAGTTGAAAATATCGCTGACCGGAATTATCGATATTTCGCGTCCGGTTTTTCTGCCCCCGGGCGAAATTTTATCGTTGGGTTAAGAGGGAACTGGTAAGCCAAAATAAACTTGTTGAAACAGCGGTCAAATATTTTGTATTTGGCCGTTTTTATTAAGTTTAAGCAGCTATTGGTGTTGGCAAATTGTCTATATTTATAGTGTAATCAAAGCACTACTATGACAGAGGAGCTTATGTTGGCTGGATGTCTTTCAAATAATGCGTCTTCGCAAGAGGCGTTGTATAATCGTTTTAGTCCCAGGATGTTGGGTGTATGTTACAGGTTCGCAAAAAACAGGGAAGACGCGGAAGACATGTTGCAGGAAGGGTTCATAAAGGTTTTTTCACAAATTCACCAATACCGGAGTGAGGGGGCATTAGAGGGATGGATTCGAAGAATCATGGTGCATACCTGCATCAACGTTTTAAAAAAGAATAAGAAATTCTCGGACAGTGTGGATATCAACTTTGCTAGCGGTGTTGGCATCAGGGAAGAAAATATCCCCTCCATCATGCAGGCAAAAGAAGTGGTTGAGTGTATAAGATTACTTCCAATCGGCTATCGGACAGTTTTGAATCTTTATGCGATTGAAGGATATTCTCACAAAGAGATCGGGGATGTACTAGACATTGAAGAAAGTACCAGCCGATCGCAATACACGAGAGCAAAAGCAATGTTAGAGGACATCCTGGTAAAGAAAAAGATCATGCTTAAAACAACTAAAAATAAACCAACCTATTTCGGTGCCGCCATAGCATCAAAGTAGTTGCGTGCTTGCCAAAACCAAAACTTAACCCAAGGCTTAAGAACCCTCGTGAAAGATGGACAGAAATTTACATACGGACGACTTTGAACGATTGCTGAGAGAAAAGTCAGACGAATTTAGGATGTACCCTTCCAAAAGAATCTGGTACAGCGTTTACAATAACATTCATCCCGGTCGTAAATGGCCATCAGTGGTAATGAGCATTGTTTTGATCACCTCCTTATTATGGATAGGTTATTTAAATACAAGCGAACCAAACAG
>JAURWD010000148.1 GCA_030655145.1 Ferruginibacter sp. | reverse complement strand
TAACTGAACCGTACTTTCCTTTAAATAGTCCAGCGCCTCAACCCCGTTGAAGCTTTTAACGATGTCGTAATTTTCAATAAGATTACTCGCGGTAAAATCCAGTATTTCCTCGTTATCATCAACTAATAATATAATTGGCTTCGTCATCATAAAATACAATAAAATTTCCCTGGCTACTCCGCCGGTGTTGGGTTTATTGGCATCGTCAATATAAAGGTATTTTTTGTAGGATCGTTGGTGTCAAGCACTAAATTTCCACCATGTATTTCGGTCAGCGAACGGGCTAAGGTCAACCCGATTCCTGTGCCTGGTAATTTGGCCGTTTCTTTTGCCCGGTAAAAACTTTTGAATATGGCCGTACTCATGTCCGGCGACAAGATATGGCCGTCATTCTTAAAAATAATTTGATACGTATCATCTTCCTCGGTATAAGAAATAAAAGATATTTCTACGAAGGTGCCTGCGTACTTAACAGCATTGTCCCAAAGATTACTGATGATCTTATTGAAAGCTTCCGCATCAATGTAGGCATAGAAGGAGGCTGGGTAATCAGTCGTGACTTTAATTTTCCTTTGTGCCGAGAAGGCCCTGAAACTGATGAGGTGGTCATTGAGAATGGTGCTGATGTTTTCCTTCGTAAGGTTCAACCGAAAACCATTCATTTCCACCTTCCTGAAATCGAGTAGCTGGTTGCTTAATTGCAGCAGCCGGTCCGTATTTTTATTCATGATCTCCAGGCTCGATTTTATTTGCGGTATCTCATCAGCCCTGTCCATTATATTTTCCATCGGGCCCTTTATCAACGTCAGTGGGGTGCGTATTTCATGCGCTACATTAATGAAGAATCCAATCTTGTCATTATAGTTTTCTTTTTCTTTTTCAAACTCTAATCGTTCAAGCCGGCGTTGATGTTTTTCGCGGGAGCGATTTACAAAATGACGGATAACGATCAACGTTATGGACAAAAAGGCAATCGCATACAGCGTATATGCCCACCAGGTTTTCCAGAAGGGAGGTAAAATACGAATGGTCAGTATCGCCGGTTTCCCCTGTTGGCCGGTGGCGCTGTTGATAGCGGACACTTTGAATGTATAGCTGCCCGGATTCAGCTCGGTAAAATATGCTTTGCGATTGGTAAGCAGGTAGGTCCAGTCCTTATCAAGCCCTTCCATTTTATAGGCATACCGGGTGGTATTGGGTGCGGTATAACTCAAAGCCGCAAAGTCAATGCTAAACGATGATTGCGAATGAGCAAGCACAATATCTTTTGTAAATGAAATGGAGTTCTTCAACGCGGAACCTTTTGCATCAATCAGCATTTCCTTGTTGTATACCTGGAAACCCGTCAAAAAAACCGGCGGAGAAAACGTATTGATCCGGATTGAATCAGGGTGAAAAGTTACCATGCCTTTTACACTTCCAAAATACATCTGACCTTTGTCATCTTTGTAGCCGGAACTGTAGTTAAACTGGTCCGTTAACAACCCGTTGGATTTCGTGTAAACTTTAATTTCTTTCGATTGTGGACTAAAACATACAAGTCCTTTCGAAGTACTCACCCACAAATTCTTTTTGCCATCTTCAAGTATCGCATATGTAACATTTGAAGGCATGCCATTCGCGGTAGAATAGCGATCGAAGTTTTTTTTCTCTTTCACGTATTTACAAAGGCCGCCTTCAGTCGCGAACCACAGGTTACCTTCCTCGTCCTTATAAATTTTATTGACCAGGTTGCTTGGCAAACTGCGGGAGTTTCCTGCTTCATATAAAAGCTGTCCGCTTGCCCCGGTTTTCGTATTGTAATAAAATAAACCATCACCATAGGTGCCGGCCCAAATGGTTCCATCATTGTCCTCAACCAGGCATCGGAAAAAAACTTTCTTGACCCTGGTCACTAATTTGAAATCATCTTTCTCTGCCAGGTAATCATACAGCCCTCTGTCAGTGGCAACCATTATATCTCCCGAGTTTTTTTTAAAAAGGCTATAAATAAAATTGCTGCCGATGGAGGAGTTGGTGGTATTATAATGTCGCAGCTTTTTACCTGTCTTTGCATCAAGCACATCAAGCCCGTGCAGGTAAGTACCCACCCATACTTGATCATCCTTCACCAATAAACCATGTATGTTGGAATAAGAAATTCTCTCTTTGCTTGCAGGCGTATTATAATTTATAAAATAGTTTGTGGCCGGTATAAGTTTGTTCAGCCCGGCGTCTTCTGTGCCGATCCAGATATTGCCAAATTTGTCATTACAAATTTCGCGGACAGCATAACCGCTGATAGAATTGCTACCCGATCTCGGGAAATGCTTTTTAAATGTTAGGGATTCCTTTGGGAAATAATTAATACCACCGAAATAGGTACCTGCCCAAATTCCACCTTCACTGTCCTTGTAGAGTGTATGCACAATATTGTCAGAAAGGGAGTAGGGATTGTTTTGATCGCGGACCAAATGCCTCGACTGGTTTGTTTTTATGTTGAGAATATAGATGCCCGATTGTGAAGCGATCCAGAATTCTTCAGGTGTTACTGCAATGATCTTACGAACGATGATTTCCGTTTTATCCGGGTTGAATGTAAGCAGGTCCTGGTAGGTACCGGTGTTGATATCGAACGATTTTAAGCCTTCGTTGGAAGTGCCTACCAGCAAGGTTCCTGTGCCTGTGTTATAGATCGATTCTATCCACAGGGAAACCGTTTTGGGCGAGCGGGCAAATAAATTGTGTTCAGTAAAACTTCGCTCTTCGGTGTTGTACCTGCCAATGGTTCCCCCGTCCGTAGCAACCCATAAAGTCTTATCCGGCATAAGGCAATAGGAGGTAACTCCCTTATCCAGTTGATAGCTTGTGACCTTTGCCGTTTTTTGATTGTATTGAAAAAGGTTATACAAAGAAATATACCATACATCATCACCGATCACCTGCAGTTCCCGAATGGAATAGTTACCTGCAATTTTAAGCTGGGTAAATTTTTCCGTGCGTTCATCGTAGCGGTAAATTCCTTTTTCGGTTGCTACCCAAATATGGTCTTTATCATCTTCGAAGAGACCAGTGATGGCATTACTGCCGATGCTGTTACTATCTTCCGGGGAATTTCGAAATACTTTAAATGATAACCCATCAAACCTGTTGAGGCCATCCCTTGTGCCGAACCACATAAAGCCATGATGGTCCTGTATGCTGCACATGACCGCGTTATTTGAGAGCCCGTTCTCTACCTGGTAATGAGTAAAATAATAGGGTTGGCAAAAGATAAACGGGGTGAACATGGCCCAAAACACCAACAGCAAAACAATCTTCTTTGTAAGCCCCGTTAACATGCGATGAAAATACAACAAAGATTTTTTAGACTTTTTAAACTTTGGCTGAGAATCACCCGCAGCGAAGAATTGAGACGAATGTGTTGGAATTTGAAACAAAAAAGCACGCATGCACAATTTAAATTATTTCTTTTTGTAACACGCAAGCAGCCGGGTATCATCCTGACATCAACTGCTGGTAAAAAACACGATTTGCCATTGCTATTACGAAACGCTTTATAAAACATAACTGTTTGTTTGCTGAATGCTAACAGCAACTGGTTAACGAAACGCTGGCTGATCAAATATGAGCTATTCTCAATATCAATTATTGGCTTTAATCTTTTAAGAAGAACAAAACGTTCAAAGCAGTGTGCTGCTCTGTAGTGATATTTACCGGTATGAACCGGCAGAAATGAAAGGTGTTGTCAATATTAAGGGTTGCCGGTGTTTTAAAGATTATAAAAACGATTTGCAAAACTAAATCTATAATGAAAAAAGAAAATTATTTACGTGTTGCCGGTTTCTTACTCGCGGTTTTACTGGTAACGTCCTGTAAAAAAAATGGCTTTCTTGATCAAACAGTTACTTCAAGTTTAGACGAAAATTCCACGTTTAGCGATAGTGCCAATTCGATGGCTTTTCTGAATAATATTTATGTAAACATCGGTTTTGCTTCTGATCCGCGCCGCTTTAACGCTGGTGGATTCGCCGCTGGGTTAGATGCCTCCAGCGATGAAGCGGAAGGTCCCAATGCCTCCAGTACCAACGGCTTTGTACAGTTTGCAACGGGGTCTGTAAATCCTACGGTAGTGCCTGACGATGCCTGGAACATACCGTACACAAACATTCGGGCAGTTAACCAGTTTCTACGGCACTTGCCCGGTATTCCGTTTTCTAATTCGCTAAAACTCAGGTCGGCAGGGGAAGCAAGATTTTTACGTGCCTGGTATTATGCCATGATGTTACAACACTATGGAGGCGTTCCGCTGCTGGGCGACAGTGTTTTCAACACCAGTCAGTCTATTTCAGCTAAAAGAAATTCGTATAAGGAATGCGTTGATTATATTTTATCAGAATGTGATTTTGCCGCAACCAATTTACCGGTGACCCAATCGGGCTCACTGTATGGTCGAGTGAGCAAGGGTGCCTGCCTGGCTTTAAAATCAAGGGTGTTACTTTTTGCGGCCAGCCCGTTATTTAATAGTGGGGGACTTTCCGGCGGTGGCGAACTGGCCTCAGTGGTGGCTTACCCGGATGCAGATCCCAATCGCTGGAAATCGGCTGCTGATGCCGCCAGGGCGGTAATCCTATTAAATGCCTACGACCTGTATTACGATTCAACCGGGATGCCTGGGGAACTGGGCTACGGTTTTCAGAAATTATTTTTTCAACGTTATACAACTGAGTTCATATTGTCTCGCATGATGGGGCAAAATAAATACCTCGAATCTCTGTGGGATGCTCCTTCCAGGGGCGGTAGCGGCGGTCCTTTTCCTTACCAAGAAATGGTAAATGCCTTTCCGATGAGCAACGGGTTAGCGATCACAGATCCGGCTTCGGGTTATGACCCAAATCAACCCTACCGTAACAGGGATCCACGCCTAAATTATTCCATCATTCACGACTCCACCTTGCGTACCATTTTTGGAGCAAATCAGCCTGCACCACTCATGTTGTATACCAACACCGCGGTGAATCCACCGGTTGCTGCAAGCGGCGACGCCGTGTTTAAAGGCACGCCTACGGGCTTGTATATTTTCAAGATGATGGATCCAACCGTCATCAACAATGGCCTTGCCGAATCGGCCCGCTGTTTACCACTGATGCGCTACGCTGAGGTCCTCTTGAATTTTGCAGAAGCCACCAACGAGTTTGCCGGTCCCACAACAGAAGTGTTCCAGGCAGTAGAAGCCATTCGCCGCAGGGCGGGATTAAGACCGTACGCTTTACCGGCCGGACTTTCCAAAGAGCAAATGCGTGCTGCCATACACCTGGAACGCAGGATCGAACTGGCTTACGAAGGTCACCGCTTTTTTGATGTAAGAAGATGGCTGGTTGCAGAGCAAACAGAAAACCTGCAGATGCACGGCATGGAAGTAAAACGTAACGGTTCATCCGTAACCTATAACGTGTTCAATGTTCGCAAACATAATTTTTCAAAAGCGATGTACTTATGGCCGATACCATTGAAAGAGATCGCGAAGTCGCCGGAACTTTTACAAAATCCATTGTATTAAAATCGATCAATAAATAACAGCCTGTTATTATGAAAAAATTTATAGGTATCGCCAGCTTTTTACTCTTACTGGTAGGGTTTTCCTGCAAGAAGGAAAATACCGCTACGCCCGCAGAACCAGTGAAAGAAATAACCGGGAGCTGGAGAATTATTAAAGCATTAAGAAACGGTACTGACCTCACCACCCGTTTCGATTTTTCTGCCTTCCGCATTAAATTTTCTGACGGCAATTACACCATTGAAAACCCGGTGCCCTTCATCGTCAACAAACCCGGTACCTGGAAGTTTGACGATCCTGTTTATCCATTCAATATTTCATTCCGTACAGGTAGCGACTCGGCAACATCCGCGATTCAATACCCGGTGGTCGGCGGTGTACGCAACCTGGTCGTTTCCTTCAGCCCGGGCTGCCAGTCAAATATTTACGAGTATACCCTTCAAAAAGAAAATTAGTGGTTGAATAATTCCGGGGAATTAAAAAAGCATGTCAATGAAGTATTTTAAATCAACAAAAATTCAGAACTACCTGGTACGCATACTTGCTACCATGATAGTGGTGATCATCATCAGTTGCAGCATGACGATCGATAGCGTCGTGCAACCTCCGAGCGTCAATGGCGGCGAAATAATACCAGTCACATTGAACGTAAAAATTGAGACCAATGAGGGCCAGACTTCAAAGCTGATGATCGCGGTTCTTGTTCCTAAGATCTGGAAAGCCTCACAAAAAATAAAAGCCAGTTTCACGAGCAGTGTATCCTCGGGCCCACAACAAATGACCTTGATACCTGCCGGTACCGCTGCGCCGAAAGGAAACGGGCTTGACTGGCCTGCCTACCTTGCTAATAAGATCGGGAATGGTGGAAACCTGATCAACGATTGGGAATGGATCGCCTTTTATTCAAATGCTGATTATGCATTGGGCGGAAATAAAACCGAAACGGCAACAGTTAGCCTGCAGATCCCCACCACGGATGATAATGTTGCTTTTAAGCTTGGATATGTGGTCGCTAATAGCACGGATGGCCTAAGCGGCACTGATCGCTATGGGTCGTATTTCACCGGGTGTTTCAGGGTCAACGGAAGCGGCGACCTGATTGATTTTTGTAATCCACAACTCGCAACAGTAGAACCCCGTACCTCGCAGGATAACGACATCGTTACCATCAATTTCGATGCAGGTGTTGCAACCAATAAATTAGAAACCAGCTCAGCGATTTATTTATGTGGAAAAGGATTCACCACCCGTGGTGACAGTGTAGTTGTTTGCGCTGCCAATCAGCAAAGCAAACTTACCTCGTTAGGCGCCGGCAGGTGGAGAATGGATATATGGCCCAGGCAGTTTTTTATGCAAACAAATGATACCACGCACCTTACCAGAATAGAATACTATTTCACTGATATCACCGGCAATGTAAAAGTGGGCTACGGAGGTGGTAACACTCCCTTTGTATTCACCTTCAAATGCCAGTAGACTTCTAATCTAAAATTGTTACCATACTTAATAATATTTTATGTTTCAACACTGCTTTAGAATATCCTGCGCCGCAATTGTATTGTTGCTGCTATGCTTCAGGCAACCGGTGGCAGCACAAAATGGAGCACCGCAAAATATTGCTGTCAACGGGCAGGTGCTCGATAATTATGGTCGCCCGTTAAAGGACGTAACGGTGATGCTTAAAGGCTCAACACTTAAAGCGATGAGCGCCGCTGACGGGCAATTTTCGCTGGACGCTTCGCTTAACGAAACCCTCGTTTTTTTTCATCCGGGTTTTGATGTAGTAGAAATGAAAGTGAAGGCTAACAAGGATTTTACTGTAAGGTTGAAGGATAGTTATCTCCACACCGTTACCAGCGTTGAGCCCTATTCAATGGCAGGGGATAGCGTTACCATTTCCAATGTGAAGGGGCAGCAGGTTGAGCTGTTGTATGAAAATAAATCCCTGGATAAGATCTTAAGTTCAACATCCACGGTCCATAGCAATCAATTAAGTACAACACCTTCTACGCTGTACCTGCATGCGCTGCAGGGCAGGCTGACGGGATTGAATCTAAATCAAACGAGTGGCTTTTATAATCCAATAACTGCAGGACTTACAGACCGGGACATCTTTGTTGGTAACATTCCAAAAAATAACAGTGGCGCCGGGCCTACCGATAACACAGAATTCGATATAAGGTTAAGAGGGCACGGCGGAAGTTTTGGCCAGGCGCCGATAACAATTATAGATGGCGTGCAACGCGAAATTTATTCACTCGATCCGGAAAGCATTGAGTCCGTCTCGATCCTTAAAGATGCGCTGTCAACAATTTTATTGGGCCAAAACAGTTCCCGCGGAGCCTTGCTTGTTACTACTAAAATTCCGCAGAGCGGTGCTCCGCATTTATCCTTTACCGCGGAAACAGGTACGCAGTCTTCCCTGGGTTTGCAAACACCTCTGCCTGCTTACAAGTACGCCTACCTGCTGAATGAGGCGTTGTTGAACGATGGCAGATCCCCCGCTTACACGAGCGCTGACTTTAACGCGTACAGGAATGGTACAGATCCTATCAATCATCCCGATGTGAATTGGTATAACACTATCCTCAATAAAAATCCTTTGCTGACGCGGTATAATCTGAATGTAAACGGTGGAGGTACGATGGCCCGCTATATTGTTTCGCTCAGCTATATGAACCAGGATGGCCTGTTTAAAGTAGATGACCAGAATTCTTACAATACCAACAACCAGGTAAAACGCTATCTCATCAACTCAAAAATTGATGTGGACGTAAACCGCAACTTCAATGTTGGGCTGCAATTATTTGGCCGCCTGCAGCAGGGGAACCAACCGGGGGCAGGCTCTCCGGCGATCCTGAATGCGTTGTTGAGTACGCCGAATAATGCCTACGCGGTGTTTAACCCCGATGGTTCTTACGGAGGAAATGCCAACTACCGCAACAACCTTTTATCAATGGTTCAAAACTCCGGCTATCTGAATGATAATGCCAAGGATGTGATGGTTAACCTCGATCTGAAATATAAGTTTGACAACTGGGTTCCCGGCCTCTGGTTCAAAGCAAAAGGAAACGTGTCTACACAGTCTTCTTCACTGATCAACCGTAGCAAACAGGCGCCTGTTTTTGCCATGGTTGTTTCAAATGGTGGCGATACCAGCTATAATCGTTTTGGATCCACCAATAACCAGGTAAATAATTTTACCTCTACTGCCTGGGCCCGCTACACCTTTGCGCAACTTTCATTGGGTTATGATAAAAAAATTGGAGACCACAGCTTGCAGGCAATGTTGTTGTACGATAAAAAAACAACCTTACTCAACTATGATATTCCATCCGCTTTAACCAACTACGCAGGCAAGCTTACTTATGATTATCAGGGGAAATATTTAGCGGAAGCAGCACTGACTTATGGCGGCTACGATCGCTACCAGCCAGGTAAACAATTTGGATTGTTTTATGCCGGCGGCATCGGCTGGAATATCGCCAAAGAAGATTTCATTAAAGAGAATGCGAGTTGGATAAACTTATTGAAACTAAGGGGCACCTATGGCAGAACCGGTAACGCCAATATTGACAACTACGGTTATTATGTATATCGCCGGTATTACCAGGACGTTGCGGGCACCTACGGTATCGGTAGCAATTATTCCAATTCGATCGGCCTGTCGGAAGGCGGCACACCTGGAAACCAGACGTTGGCAAATGTAGATGCCACCTGGGAAAAAGCCGATAAGCTTGACATCGGCCTGGATGTATCAGTGTTCAACGATCACCTGCAGTTGAGCGCTGATTACTATCATGAAAAATATTTTGACGTGTTGCAAACGCGGGGCAATTCGATCCAGCTGATCGGTCAAAATTACCCGGCAGAAAATATCGGTGTCAACTTGTACACCGGCGCGGAAGCAACGCTGACCTATCAAAACAATTTTAAAAGCTTCAATTATTTTGTGACAGCAAATGCTTCACTGCAGGATTCCAGGGTGGTATTTATGGATGAGCAATTCCAGCAATACGAGTGGAACAAACTTACCGGGCAGCCAGTGGCGCAAAGGTTCGGCTTGATCACTGATGGCTATATACAAACTGCTGCAGAGGCTGCATCTTACCCCACCATTACCGGCTACAGCCTGCGTGTTGGTGACTACAAATACAAAGACTTAAACAGTGACGGGGTTATTAACCAATTCGATGTAACTCCTTTAGGGAAACAAAAGCCGCTGATCTATTACGGCCTCAACGCGGGCTTTAGCTTTAAAGGATTTGCGATAAGCGCTTTAGTACAGGGTGTTCGCAACAGGGAAGTTTATATAAACAATGGTTTCGTGGATGCGGGTTTCCAGTCACAGAACAATGGTTTCTCCCAGGCCTATGAACAAAGCCTTGGCCGCTGGATTCCGGAGAATTCGACAACTGCCACCTACCCAAGATTGACTGCGGGTGGTAGTGGCTACAATTACGGCCCCTTACTCTATTCACATTCAGCGCTCCTTCATGATGGTGATTATTTCCGGTTGAAGAATATACATGTTGAGTACAATCTGCCGTATAGGCTCATCAAAAGACTAAAAATTTCCGGCGTCAAATTTTTTGTGAATGCGCAAAACCTCGCAACCTGGTCTGCCTACGACCTGGTTGATCCGGAAGTTTCCCTACCAAATTACCCTATTCAGAAAGTGGTCAATTTCGGGATCAACATTAAAATTTAGTTATCGCTAAAATAAAACAAATGAAGAATTTATCTCGGATACCCGTTGTTGTTATCATTGGCTTATTGCTGGCTTTTTCATCCTGCAAAAAAGCGTATGAAAGTGTGCCGCTCGGCCAGCAACTGCCCGAGGAGATCGCTTTTGATCCACATGATTCTGCGGGTATCTATGCGTTGCGTTTTTTATTGACCACGTATGCAGAAGCCTTGCCGAATAATCATAACCGGATTGCAGGCAACTACCTTGACGCAGCTTCGGACGATGCGGTGTCCTCACAGGCGGGTATATCCGAAGTTCAGAAGATCGTCACGGGTGCTTACACCGCGGTAACAACAAATGCGGATAATGTTTGGGGCCGCTACTATGTTGCCATCAGGGATGCTACGGTTTTTTCAGTAAAAATTAACCAGGTGCCCCTCGCGGAAAAATTACCAAACGGTAGATCTGCCCGTCCGGCCTATCGTTCAGAAGCCAGGTTCCTGCGTGCCTTCCTATACTTTGAATTGATCAAACGATACGGCGGGGTGCCATTATTGGGTGATAGAATTCCCCAGTTGACCGATGACGTGCAATTACCACGAAACAGTTTTGATGAGTGTGTGAAATATATCGTGAGTGAGTTGGATGATATTAAAGATAGCCTGCGTACACAGCAGATGATCAATTCCAATACTTACGGTCGCATAACAAAGGGAGCCGCAATGGCGCTGAAAGCAAGGGTCTTATTGTACGCCGCAAGTCCTTTATTCAATGGCGGAAATATTGATGCCGCTAACCCGCTTACGGGGTTTACCAACGCGGATCCAAATCGCTGGAAACTTGCGGCGGATGCGGCTAAGGAAGTGATGGATCTGAACACTTACCAGTTAATGCCGGATGTCACCGACGTATTTCTTACCCAGGCCGCTCCGGTCGGCCCGAACACTGAGAGTATTTTCTGGCGGCAAAACGGGCTGGGCACTTCCGTGGAAGTGAACAATGGGCCCGTTGGTTACACCACCGCGGGCGGTAACGGAATTACAAGTCCAACTCAAAATTTAGTGGATGCTTTTCTTACGAATGAAGGAAAGGCTATTACAGATCCTGCCTCAAAGTACGATCCCAATGATCCCTACAATAACCGTGATCCCCGCTTAAAAAATACCATCTTTTATAATAATGTGCTTTGGTTAAACCGGCCCGTTGAAACTTTCAACGGAGGACTCGATAAGCCCGGCGGTACCCTCCAGCAAACCAAAACAGGTTATTACATGCGCAAGTTTATGAGCAAGTTTGAAACTGTAAATGGAGCTGCGGTTTATTCCACTACGATCCACGATTTCGTCTATATCCGTTATGCGGAAGTGTTGCTTAATTATGCCGAAGCGATGAATGAGTTTGCCGGTCCGTCTTCAGGAGTGCTGGATATCATTCGCCAGTTAAGAAAGAGAGCCGGTATCCTTCCGGGAACCGATGATAGTTATGGATTGGCCAATGGAATGACAAAAGATGATTTGCGAAAAGTGATCCATAACGAACGGCGCGTTGAGCTTGCTTTCGAAGAACACCACTTCTTTGATGTAAAAAGATGGAAGGTTGCGGAGCAGGTGTACGGTCAACCTTTGATGGGGATGGACATCCAGCGTACGAGCAGTGGCCAGATCAGCTATAATCCAATCACGGTATTAACGCCGGCATTCAGAAGTCCTCAGATGTACCTGTATCCCATACCATATTCAGAGGTGATCAAAAATCCACAGATGAAACAAAATCCCCAGTGGTAATCTAATCAGCCAATCTGCTCAATCAACTTTTACCAATCAATTTTTGGTTATGAAAAAAATATTGTTTTTTGTTTGTTTCCTCGCAATGATCTTTCCCGTGCTGTCGCAGGCGCCGCGGAAAACTGTTACAGGTGTTGTGAAGGATATCAATGGCCCGATAGAAGGTGCAACGATCGCAGAAAAAGGCGTGGACGGAAACCTCACGATCTCAGGTTCTGGCGGTAAGTTTTCTCTCACCCTTCGTGGTAGTTCCAATACCCTGCTTGTTACCTCGGTCAATTACCAGAACCGCGAGATCAATGTAAAGGATGACAATAACGTTGAGGTTACGATGGCAACCACTACTTCCAGTATGGATGAGGTGTTGGTAGTAGGTTATGGCAAGAAAAAAAGAATCACCAATACAGGCTCGGTAAGTACTGTGAACGGCGCAGAGATACGGAATGTTCCTACCTCCAGTGTGCAAAATGCACTGGTAGGAAAGTTACCCGGTTTCGTGGCGCAACAACGTTCTGGTCAGCCAGGTAAGGATGCTTCTGATTATTTTATTCGTGGAGTA
This sequence comes from Ferruginibacter sp., assembly GCA_030655145.1. Taxonomy (GTDB): domain Bacteria; phylum Bacteroidota; class Bacteroidia; order Chitinophagales; family Chitinophagaceae; genus Ferruginibacter. The sequence goes on along the minus strand of JAURWD010000148.1, from coordinate 6,951 downwards.
AGTTCACTCAATGCGGATGGCAATAAGCCGTTGATCATTGTTGACGATATTGAATACACTTATGAGCAGCTATCGCAGATCAATGTTAACGAGATAGAAAATATTTCGATCTTGAAAGATGCCTCTACTACCGCGATATTTGGTATTAAGGGTGCAAATGGTGTATTGGTAGTAACTACCAGGAGAGGTAGTGGTGGCAAACCGAAATTTAATTTAAGGGTTGAAAGCGGGCTGCAATCACCGGTACGTACACCAAACTTTTTAGACTCTTATAACACCGCAACCCTGGTAAATGAAGCTTACCAGAACGATGGACTAAATCCTTTGTTTACCCAGAACGATCTTGATCTTTTTAAAAGTGGTGCTGATCCCTATGGCCATCCGAATGTTAACTGGTATGAAGCCATTAACAAGCCGGCATCGCTGCAGGCCAACGCCAACCTCGATATTTCTGGTGGTACAAATGCGGTGAAATATTTTATCTCCGCCGGAGCCTTTACACAGAATGGTGGTATCCGTGATTTCTCTACAAATATTGACGGCGTTAACAGCAACTATTTTTACCGCAGGTATAATATCCGCTCAAATCTTGACATACAGGCAACTAAAAACCTGGCGCTTCGCCTCGATCTAACCACTCGTTTTGGTGACATCAACCAGCCATATGGACAAAATATTATTGGAAGCATTTTCAATTTCTCTGAAGTGCATCCCTACTCGGCGCCTTTCTTAAATCCTGATGGAAGTTTTGCTTACTATTCCGACACCAGGAGCCAACGGCCCACTATAAATGCGATATTGCAGTCAAGCGGTTATTCAAGACAACGCCGGTCAGACTTCAACGTGCTTTTTGGGTTTACAGAAAAGCTGGATGACATTACCCGTGGCCTGTCATTAGTCGGGCGGATTGCCTACGCCGGTGTGGAGCAAAACACCTTGAACCTGTTTCGCGATAACTTCTTTCCACCCTCATATTTATACAGTCCCGGCAGCGCCTCTTATGCGTTGAATACAGGGGTAAGTTCTGGTGGGTACACTTTGGCAAAGTACCGCACAACTGGTAACACAGACATCAGCAATCAACGCATCAACGGGCAGTTGTATTTAAACTATGACCGCACTTTTGGCCGCCATCATGTGAGCTCTTTGTTGTTATACAACCAGCAAAGCTACCGCGTAGACTATGAAGCAGGTATTTTTGGTACCACTCAGGGACAGGTGCCGCAAAAATTCCGCGGCTACTCGATGAAGTTAGGTTACGATTATGAGCAGAAATATTTACTCGATTTCAACGGCGCTTACAACGGGTCGGATCGCTTCCAGTCGGATAAACGTAATGGATTTTTTCCGGCGGTTGGTATTGGCTGGAACATATCGAAAGAAAACTTCTTTAAAAATACTTTGCCCACATTTGATCTCTTCAAGATCAGGGCATCCTATGGATTGGTCGGCTCCGATGTTGCACCGGGTAACCAATATCTCTACAACCAACAATACTATGCCGGCGGTGGTTACAGTTTTGGACAAAGCAATCAACCGGTTGGTACTGTCTATGAAGGATCACTCGGTAACAGTAGTGTGACTTGGGAAAAGGCGAAGAAACTGGACATTGGTGTAGACATGAACCTGCTGAACAGCAAGCTCTCGGTTACCGTTGATTACTTCCACGATCGCAGGTACGACCAGTTGGTAACGCGGCAGGATATCCCGCTTATCCTGGGTATCGGTGTTTCTCCGTCGAACGTTGCCATCACGGTCAACCGTGGCTTTGATGGGCAGTTGACCTACCAGGATAAATTGGGCCAGTTGCAATACAGTGTTGGGGTAGTTTTCTCCATAGCTAAAAATAAGATCCTGTACCAGGCAGAAGCGCAGCAACGGTATCCCTGGTTGAGCAAAACGGGCTTGTCGATCGATCAGCCTTTTGGATACAACTTTGTTGGATTTTACAGCCAGGAAGATATTGCCGATACAAAGGTTGCAAAACCCATTGGTGTCGTTTACGCTGGTGATCTCAGGTACAGGGATATCAATTCAGATGGCGTCATTGATCAAAGTGATATTACAGCCATTGGCAAACCAAATCTTCCCAATACAACAGTGGGTGCGCCGATCAAACTTAGTTATAAAGGCTTTGATGTAAGTGTACTTTTCCAGGGTGCCTTTGGCTATAGTCTGGGATTGAAAGGTAATGCCATTGAGCCTTTCCAAAGCCAGTTTCAACCTATTCACCAGTTGCGGTGGACCGAGGCTACTGCCGCAACCGCACAGTTTCCGCGGCTGACAACCAATCCAACGAGCATCAACAGTCCGTCTTCTTACATGTCCGATTTCTGGTTGATAGATGCACATTACGTCCGCTTAAAAACAGTGGAATTAAGCTACCAGCTGCCGGCTAAGGCGCTGCCATTCAAGATCAACAATGCAAGGCTTTATTTAAGTGCGTATAACCTCGCAACCTGGAGTAACGTGACCAAAAAATATCAGCAGGATCCGGAAGTAACCTCCAACAGCGCCGGTGATTCTTACCTCAACCAACGTGTACTGAATGTAGGTGTCCAGGTTGGCTTTTAACAGTTCGCATACACATGTTGGTTATACCGGATGATCATGAAATTATTATTGAACTTAATCATAACAGGGCTCGTTGTTTTTAAAACGAATTCCGCGTGTTTTGGACAAGCGTCGGGCATTTACAAGGATTCCGCTGTCACTCAATTTTTCCAGAGAGAAACAGGTTGTGTCGCAGGAGACGGCGGATTTACCGTACCGCTCGCAACTGGTAAAATATTATGGTTGATGGGGGACAGTCATATCGATGATTATGATGCAAAAACCAAAACAGTTCCCTGTCTTTTCCAGGTGCGAAATACGGCATTGTTGCAGCCCATCAATAACTGGAACCGGGCAGCTACGACCACGCTAACAGGTAAGGGGCCCGGGCTGTTAAGTTTCTTAAAAAACAATCCCGCCGATAGTCTGTTCTGCTGGCCCGGGGCCGGCATTCAACTTAAGGATTCTGTTTACGTTTATTGCAGCAGTCTTAAGAACCAGGGCAGCGGCGCATTTGGTTTTGCCGCAGCCGGTAATGACTTCATTGCCAGTTTCCGGCCGGAAAATATTGATAAAAAAACTTACCAGGCTTTGCCTGATTTTAACGGGATTGTTTTCGGCCTCGCTTTTATAAAAGAGGAGGCATCAAAATGGATCTATGCGTACGGGCAACGATATACGGCTGAAAAAATTCAGTGTGATCTATATGTCGCGAGATTTTCCGCTGATAGCCCTCTGACGGGTTGGCAATATTGGAATGGCAACTCCTGGAAAGACACGGTAACCGAAGCCAAAAGCATTGCCATGCAAACGGGCGTATCAGGTACTTTCCAGGTGAGTAAGGTTGGCGGTAAATTTTTGCTCCTGAGTTCGGCGCTCAGCATTAACTGTGATTCAGGTACCGAAATATTTTCTTCGATTGCCGCGAATTTTTGCGGTCCATTCTCCCCGAAAAAATTCCTTTATAAAATAGGTGAGCAGCTGCAGGGACACACACCTTTCTTTTATTCCGCCGTGGCTCACCCGGAATATATCAATGAAAAAAATGAGCTGTTGATCACCTATGCCATCAATGGATATGGCACCTGTGTACCGGACTGTGTTAATGGTCATATGGATCCTGATGTGTACCGGCTGCGGGGTATCAGGGTGCCGACCAAGTTGTTGACCTCTACAAGCGAATAGCAAGATGATTAAAAGAAATAGCACGGGAAAATTATTGGTGATCTTGGTTACGATTCAATTGTGTGCTGCATGGGCAAAATCGCAAGACATTTATTTCATTGATGGCTATCATGGAGGCGTTTATGGACACTATCCAAAACAGTATACCAGGTACATTACGAAAACTTTGGAGCAGAATCCCGCCTGGAACATCAACCTTGAAATAGAGCCGGAAACCTGGGATACCGTGCGGGTAAATGAACCGGAAAATTATGCACGGTTCAAAAAATATTTTAATGATGACCAGTCAGTAGGTGGTCGCATCGAATATGTAAACCCAGCCTATGGTCAAGCTTATTTTTACAACATCAATGGCGAAAGTATTATCCGGCAGTTTCAATACGGCATCAAAAAATTAAGAGAACATTTTCCTAATGCGGCCTTCACAACCTACTCTTCGGAGGAGCCTTGTTTTACAAGTGCCCTGCCCCAAATCTTAAGTTCATTTGGATTCAAATATGCATCGTTAAAAAATCCGAATACCTGCTGGGGCGGCTACACGCGGGCCTTTGGCGGTGAGGTGATCAATTGGGTGGGCCCGGATGGTACAAAAATACTTACGGTACCAAGGTATGCTGTTGAAGCACTGGATCCGCACTCAACCTGGCAAACCCTTGCTTCAGTCAATGCGCCATCCTACCTGGCTGCCGCACTTCAGTATGGCATACAAAACCCGGTTGGTATGTGCCTGCAGGATGCCGGCTGGCAGAATGGCCCCTGGCTTTCTAAAAAAACAACCGCTAAAGTATTGTACACGACCTGGAGGAATTATCTCACCAACGTAGTTACCCGCAAGCCAACACAGAACTGGCATTTTTCCCAGGAAGATGTGCAGGTAAGCCTGGTTTGGGGCGCACAGGTATTACAAAAAATAGCAAAAGAAATAAGGATCTCCGAAAATAAAATTGGGCGTGCGGAGAAACTCGCAGTTATGGCAAATGTTTATGCAGGAACCCGCGTTGATACCGCTGGTTTTGATGAGGCATGGCGGGGAATTTTATTGGCGCAGCACCACGATTGTTGGATAGTACCCTATAACGGGCGGAAGGGTAATACCTGGGTGGATAAGGTGGAGGCGTGGACAGGCATGGCCGACAGCATTGCGGATCACAGCATTCAACATTCAGTGAATGCCATCCAGGGAAATAAGACAACAGGCGACACTTACATTCGTGTCTTTAACACCAACGCCACAGACAGAAGGGAGCTGGTAAAAGTATCGCTCCCGGCAAACCTGGATGATAAAATAACTGGCGTTGCAGATAGCAAAGGCAAACAACTTGCAGCGCAGGTGATAGCCGATGGAGATAAAAAGATCCTGGTATTTACGGCTACAGTTCCTTCAATGGGATACGCGACCTACCGCCTGGCAAGAAAGCAGGAGATCGTTACGAATGCAAACCACATTACAAAACTGCCGGATGGAAATTACAGGATGGAATCTGATCTCTACACCATCATTGTTGACCCATCAAAGGGAGGCACCATCAAAAGCCTGGTTGCTAAAAAACTACACAATAAAGAGTTTGTTGACGCCTCACACGCACGCGGTTTTAATGAGATGTGGGGTTACTTTTTCAAGGATAAAAAATATGTCTCCAGCAGAGATCAACCGGCTGAGGTAACAATCCTTGCGGACGGATCTCAATACATCAGTCTGCAGGTCAACGGCCACATCAATGGCAACCCGTTCACGCAGACAATTTCGCTGTCAAGGGGGCAGTCGCTCATCGACCTCAGCCTCACCATTGACTGGCAAACAAAGCCCGGCATCGGTAGTGATTACAAGCAGGAGGGTGGTTACAATGCGGAAGATTATCAAAAGGCATTTTACAATGACACCGCAAAATTACAAACCCTATTCCCACTTAATCTCCGAAACCAACAGGTCTATAAAAATGCGCCCTTTGATGTAACAAAAAGTGCCCTGGAAAATACGTTTTTCAATACCTGGGACAGCATTAAAAATAATGTGTTGCTAAACTGGGTGGATGTCACCGATGGAGTCGGTAAATATGGCCTGGCATTGTTCAGCGATCATACTACCAGCTACGCACAGGGGCCAAACTTTCCCCTGGGCCTTACAACGCAATACGCCGGTGTTGGCCTTTGGGGAAGGAACTACTCTGTGACCATGCCCACAACACTGCATTATGCCTTAGTTCCGCATGAAGGGTTATGGAATAAAGCAAGCCTCTGGTCGCTTAATAACAACTGGGATAACCCAATGGAAACAACCATGTTTCAGTCCAGTGATAAGCTGACATCATTGAGTAGATCACTGGTTGCGGTCAGCAATAAAAATATTGAGCTGACGTCAGTTACGAAGGATGGAGATGATATGGTGGTGCGGATTTTTAATGCCGATAATAAAGCAGGTATTTCAACCCTCACCTTTGACGGGCTTGCAGAAAACACCAAACTGGAAGAATTGAATGGTAAAACAAAGAGCGTGTTGAAAGCTTCGGTCAATGGTTCAAAAACAATGGTCACTGTTACGTATCCAAAGTTTGGAATACGTACCATCAGGTTAAAAAACTTTAAGGCAAACCAGTTATAAAAAGTATCGTGCGGCGCGGGGGTGAGCGCAGGGTAGGGACAACCGATTTCAGGGAATAAGAAGAATTATTTCACCGATGAGGTACAGTAAAATTGAATCATGCTAAAACAAATTATACCTGTCTTGTTACTACTGAACAGTGTTACCGCAATTGCTCAGCAAGGCGATCTTACCAAATATGTAAATCCGTTTATAGGCGCGAGTACCAGCGTGGGGGATGCCGGAATTTATCATGGGTTGGGTAAAACATTTCCTGGAGCGGCAACACCTTTTGGACTGGTGCAGGTGAGCCCTAACACCATCACGGGCGGCGATAACGGCTCCGGTTATAGTTATGAGCACACGAGCATCGAAGGCTTTGCTTTTACCCAAATGAGTGGCATCGGCTGGTTTGGCGACCTGGGAAATTTTTTAGTGATGCCGACGGTCGGTAGACTACAAACAAATCCAGGGAAGTTGGGAACTAGCGGGAAAGGCTACCGCGCTGATTACATCAAAGCGTCCGAAAAGGCGAGCGCAGGATTTTATTCAGTTAAATTAGCAACGGGCATCAAAGCTGAACTGACAGCCGCGCCACATGCCGGCATGATGCGTTTTAACTTTCCTGAAAACAA
>JAURWD010000146.1 GCA_030655145.1 Ferruginibacter sp. | reverse complement strand
GGGCCACCTCTGCGATCATAAATCCACCCACGCGGTTGTCAAATGCACGCCCGATCAGGTAATCATAAGCCAACTCTTCATAACCATCTTCATAAGTGGCGACAGCGCCGATATGAATGCCTAATTCCTCTACTTCTTTCTTGTTCCTTGCACCACAATCCAGGAAAAGATTTTCAACTTTTGGTTGTGCTTCCTTATCCCCCGTTCCTAATCTTGTGTGTATGGCGGGCCAGCCGAAAACAGCCTTCACCGGCCCTTTTTTCCCGTGAACCAATACCCGCATGGAGGGTGCGATCTGGTGATCTACGCCACCATTTCTTTTCAGGTAAATGAGTCCCTCGCCGGAGATATAATTTACAAACCAACTGATTTCATCGGCATGAGCTTCGATCACTACTTTAAACGGGGCAGTGGGATTGATAACGCCAACAGCCGTTCCATACGGATCAGTAAAAAACGAATCGGTATACGGCTTTAAATAATCAAGCCACATCTTTTGACCACTGCTTTCAAAGCCGGTTGGCGAAGGATTGTTGATATAACTACGGAGAAAACTGTAAGATTCGTTTGTCAGAAAGGGTTTGGACGATTTTGCTTTTGCCATCAAGTTGTTTTTTGTAAAAATAACTAAATACTTGCGAGTAAGCTGAGCAGCCCGGACAAAAACATTAGGCCGTCCACAACGAAATAATAAAACAGGTAGCTGGTTTCACGCGACGAACGGAGGTAGACCCAGCTTGTAACCAGTCCGGCTAAAAGCAGTGCTATCACGTGAGCCAGCGTGGTGTCATGAAAATACAAAAGCCATATGCAGGTCGCAGCATAACATAACAAAATCAGGGTAATGATAACGGATAGTAATACCGGGCGCACATCTGTTGCCAGGCTTTGCAAGCCCCTGATCTTATCTACCGCTGCGTCTCGTTTATCAAAAATGATGCAGAGCGTCAGCATAAACAGGAAGCGGTTGAAGAAAACGATGATCTCAGCCACACTCATACCGGTTACGGGTACCTGCAAGGGGACTAGTATTGTCACCATCGTCCACGAAAGTGCGAGCAAGGTTGTTTTCAGAAAGCCTGCTTTCCGGGTAAAATGAAGTTGCTTTATGGGCAACAAGGGAACTGCGTACAATGCGAGGAAGATGACCGTAATGAGCAGGTTGTACCAAACCAGGTGGAGCTGGAGAAAGCAAGCCAGTATTCCGGCCACGGCAACTACAAAAACACCGAGAGAGCTCTTTTTTTTGGCGAGCGAATTCAACCAATTACCGGTACGGTTGAAGGATATCCTGCTCACCATCCAATAGGCATTATATCCCGCCAGGGTAGCAAAAAAAATGAGTCCTAACAGGTACCCGTTTATGGGGAAAGAAAGCAGGAGTAGTGTTTGCAGGCTGAGTGCGACTGCACAGAAAGAAATGAAAATTGAATGAGAAAGAATAAAATGTAATAGCCTCATTATGGCACAATGTAATACACCGGATCGGATGTAACGATCACATTGCTTTTATTTTTTGCAAAGTCCTTTACATAGATCTCGTAGTATAAGGTATCAACTTTGGGTGAGGGACGAGAGCTTCTTTTAAATGGTGGCTCAATCAATAGATCAGCCTCATAATTTTTACCGGTGAGTGATTGTATATCCGGCATAATAAAGGAGTCAATTGAACTATTGATCAGGCTTTTGATGTACACAAAGGCGGTATCTTTTCCATTGATAAAACCAATATCTCCTTCGGCATCGGTAATGCCTATGGTTAACACGGGAAGCGTCTGGTTATTGGTTGGAAGATCGCTGCGGAGCGCATTTGGCTTTACGGACTTGAAACTGATTTGGGGATTCGTGGTGTATTTATCCTTACCGCAACTAACTGCAAACAAACTTATAAGCAGAAATATAACTGTGTACCGCATCTTTGTATTTTATTTTCAAATTTACTGATAGAAATTGAATACATCTGTTAAAAGTACTATTGAACTTCAGAATATCTGGAGCCTGGCGCCCACCGATTTTACAGATCATGCCCTGCAGGTTTTCCGTTTCCAATATGACAATAACCAGGTATATCAAACTTACTGCAAAACGCTTAAAATTGATCCTGGCGTGGTTACGAGGTTAGAAAAGATACCGTTTCTTCCAATCAGCTTTTTTAAAACGCATACCATAACCAGCACCCTGTTTGAGCCAACTGCAACCTTTGAAAGCAGTGGCACTACCGGGGTCCAAACCAGCAGGCACTATGTGAAAGATCTCGGGGTGTACCGTGAAAGTTTTTCAGCCACCTTTCGCATGTTCTATGGCGAGCCGTCCGAATGGTGCGTCATTGGACTGCTTCCCTCCTACCTGGAAAGAAATAATTCCTCCCTTGTGGTAATGGTTGACCAACTGGTACAGGAAAGCCACCAGGCGGAAAGTGGTTTTTATCTCCAGGATTTCGAAAAATTAAAAGAAGTCCTGCAGCAACTAGAACTTAGAAAACAAAAGACCTTACTCATTGGCGTTACCTTCGCCCTCCTCGATTTTGCTGAACTGAATAGACTATCATTACAACATACCGTCATCATGGAAACGGGTGGCATGAAAGGGCGCCGGCGTGAACTTACCCGTGCAGAAGTGCATGAAAAGTTATCCGCTCTGGGGGTAAATAAGATCCATTCTGAATACGGGATGACAGAATTGTTGAGCCAGGCTTATTCAACCGGTGACGGAATTTTTGTTTGCCCGCCCTGGATGAAAATTTTGGTCCGGGAAGAAGATGATCCTTTTTCCGTTCACCTGCCAGGCGAAACCACCATCAGTGGCGCCGTAAACATCATCGATCTCGCGAATCTATATTCTTGTTCATTTATTGCGACAGATGATGCAGCAAAGCTTTACTCAAATGAAAGCTTTGAAATACTCGGAAGATTAGACAGCAGCGATACCAGGGGATGTAGTTTACTGAGTCTTTAATGAACGGAACACATGAACCTCCACCGGAAATCTTTCAAAAAAAATGCGGCTCCACCGAAATGAAGCCGCATACCACCTAACATGAACCAGTATTAAAAAATTAGCCTGGCATTAAAACGTGATCAATTACATGTATCACGCCATTACTCTGGTTTACATCTTTAATTGTCACAATAGCTTCTCCACCTTTTTCATCTTTGATAACTACATTTTTACCTCTCATGCTGATCACCAGGTTTCCACCGGCAACAGTTTTTACAGTTGCACTACCATTGCCAGCTTTGATCAACTTCATGATATCAACCGCCGAAAACTTACCTGCAACAACATGATACGTCAATATGCCTGTTAAAGTTGCTTTGTTCTCGGGCTTCACCAAAGATTCTACTGTACCTGCGGGCAGCAATTCAAACGCCGCATTGGTTGGAGCAAACACTGTAAACGGACCTGCGCTTTGTAAAGTCTCAACAAGCCCTGCTGCTTTAACTGCGGCAACTAGTGTCGTATGGTCTTTACTGTTGACTGCGTTTGTCACGATATCCTTCGATGGATACATTGGAGCACCACCTACTTCCACGGTTTTTTCGCTTGCTGCTGATTGCGCCTGCACAAAGGAAACATTGGTAAATAATGCAACCGCTGCAATTATTACGACTGATGTAATTTTTTTCATTTGAGAAATTTTTAGTGTAAATAATTTCAAGAATGTACGATAACTAGGCATGCCTGGTTTTCTTTCAAAGCATTAATAACAATAGCATTGCATACTTTGTACCAGCTTTCCGGGCATAAAAAAACCGGCAGAAGCCGGTGTTTAATTTATCGATCAAATCCTACATCTTTCCCATCACAAACATGGGACCTTCAGGTGTCGGATTACCTTTTTCTGTTTCGAGTGTTACCGCAAAAGCTTCCGCTTTACCAAAACTTTTCATTTTCTGAATACGAAACTTGTCCCCTTGTTTTGAAGTCAGTATCATACCAGCATCAACAGGTTTACCATCAACTATTGCCCACAGCTGGTATTGCTTGCCCTGCGGAGTTTCTGGTAAATTACTTGGATCAATAAATACTTCGCCGGTATTTTTCATCCAGAATATTTTAGCAGCAGCATCAGGCGCAGCTTCCAGCCCTTTTAAAGCTACCGGAACACTGTACTTGCTTTGCACTACACTCATATCCGCCTCCATCAATTTATTCTTTTCTTCAAGAGAAGCCAGTGACTGTTCACTTGTCTCTAGGTCCTTATTTGCCTGGGTGTATTTGTTATAATTAACGATGTTCAGTGCAATGCTGCCCAATAATAAAAGGATTGCCGCAGCAGCTGCTGTTCTCCAAAAAGAAGGAACACCTCCTGTTTTGATTGTTACAGGTGATTCTTTCATGGCGACCACACGCCCGATTTGGTCTTCATTTATTTTCTGGAAGATCCTTTCTTTCACAGAAGGCGAAGGTTGAACACCGGTAGACTGCGCATACGCTTCCAGGCCCGCCGTAATCGCTGCATATTCTGCCGCGACTTCTGGGAACTCGTTCAGCCACTGCTCTACCTGGCTAGCTTCAGTTGATGAAGTTAGTCCGGCCGCGTGCAGCTCGAGTAAACCTGATGATATGATGTCGTTCGTGTTCAATTTATTTATGAATATTGCAGCAATCGTCTCAGTTCCAACAACGCAGTTCTCATGCGGGTTTTTACCGTGCCTAAAGGGATCCCTATTTCTTTAGCTATTTCGTCTTGAGTAAGTCCGCTAAAATAAGCGAGGTCTATCACTAAGCGTTGATCGGCTTTCAGATTGGCGAGTTGTTTTCGGATGCCCATTGCATCAAATTTCTCGGCGCCGGAATTGGTATCTTGCAAATTATTTACGGAATTTTCGTCGCCAGAGATTTTAGTTTGTTTTTTATATCCTTTACTTCTTAGCGTATCGATCGTTAAATTCTTTGTCAGGTTCATCATCCACGTAAATAACCTTCCTTTCGTTCTATCGTAACTCGAGAAATTATTCCAGATCTTTAAAAAAGCTTCCTGCAAAATATCTTCGGAAAGTGACCTGTCTTCTACCAGGCGAAAGATAACGCCATTGAGTGCGGGTGCATAGTTATCATACAAATAAGCAAAAGCCTGCTGATCCTGTCGTTGCAGCATCAATACAAGCTCCTCTTCATTATATTTTTGTATGGTATCCAAAATTTGGCGTGAGTTAAGGTCTCGAAAATAGAGTTTTTTAAAATACCTTTCATTATAACTATGAATTTTACAAAATGTTCAGTAAAGCCGTTCCGCTCTTACCAGCGCAAAACATTCGTGCTTCAATTGATTTTTACGAGGCCAGGCTTGGCTTCCGCGGTTTGAACTTTGGAAACTATGCCATCTTAACCTTGAACAATGCAGAGATTCATCTTTACCTGGTCACAGATCCCTTGACACAAAAGCCCGCCTCCTGCCTGCTGTTGGTCAATGATATCGAGGACGTGTATACGCACTTTTCAACCCGGGGCCTGCTGCAAAAAAATGGGATGCTTAAAGATTCCCGGTTGGGAATGCGGGAATTTTTTATAACTGACAACAACAACAACCTGCTTCGCTTTGCGCAACGCAAGTAATAAAATGGAAACGATTCAACTCAGGGAAATAGCACCCACCGATAATCCCATACTGGCTTCCATTATAAGGAATGCCTTAACAGAATTTAAAGCCAATAAGCAAGGCACCGTATTCTTTGATGAAACTACCGATCACTTGTTTGAATTATTTTCGGGTACGCGTGGTGTTTACCATGTAGCTGTCCTCAACGGCGAGGTGGTGGGTGGCGGCGGTATTTTCCCAACCGCTGGTTTGGACGCAGGCACTTGCGAACTGGTGAAAATGTACCTTGCCCCTGCGGCAAGGGGAAAAGGGATTGCCAAATTGTTGATGGAGTCCTGCCTTGCTGCCGCGAAAAATTCGGGCTTCAAGCAAGTTTACATTGAAACAATGCCGGAATTAAACATTGCCATTCCCATGTATGAAAAATTCGGATTTACTTATTTACTTGAACCCATGGGAAATAGTGGACATGGTGGCTGTGACGTGTGGATGCTGAAAACGCTTGAATAAAAAACTTAGAACCTGTTGCCGCCTGCGCTAAACAGATACTTCGTAGACCGGGCTGAATAGATAAACCTTGCCGGTAGCAATTTCGACACACTTAAAACGCTTGCGGACTTTCTCTTCTTTTCGAAATTGCCTTCCTCCTTTTATTGAAAATACCGCTCCCTGTGGAAGTGCTTCAATCAATTGAACGCCTTCATCCTTGTGATCATATTTGTGCAGTGCCCGTAGCAGCGAAGTATCAGCACAGGAACTCGCAGCAGGATTTTGCAATGTTTGCAACAGCGCCTTGTTGATATCTGCCGGGAATATTTTTTTCAGGAGGAACTGCGCCAGCACCTTGCTGAATTCGTTTTTCCATTCGGCTCCGTGGGCTTGTACCCGGTGACCGAAACGTTCATAGGTGAACAAGTGTGCAAGTTCATGGAGCAGCGTGATCAGGAATGCATAGGGATTTAGATTACCATTTACGCTGATGCGGTGATTTTTACCTGCGACGGAATTGCGGTAATCTCCCAGGATGGTCCTGCGTTCACGGGTGATGGTTAGTTGTACTTTGTAATGGAGCAGGTAATGAGCAACGTCGTCGAAGCTATCAGGAGGCAGGTATTGTTTCAGCTGGTGAAGGGGAGCTTCCTGCTTAGACATTTTTTTGTTTATTCAATTTCGTTATAACGGCAACCTCGACCCCGAGGTATAGCAGGTAAATAAACATTGCAGCGAAGACCGAAATTTTGCTGACATCTTTCCCGGCCACCAGCCGGTAAAGGATCACGGCAAATACACAAACACCCATCTTGATGAGCATGCCCGCCATCACACTCCGAACGAAAACATTTGGATTGGTGTGGTAAAGCGCCTTCCGCTGCATAAAAAATACAAGCAGGCTTACCACGAAGAATAAAATGTTCGCAATGATCAGGATCCCGTTATCAATACCCCACCGGGAAAGGAGGGCTTTTAAAACAACCAGGAAACCACTTAAAACCACGAATAAACCAATGAGGGGAGAGATTATCTTTTTTTGCGAATCCATTGTTCGCAAAGGTATTTTAAAGATTATTGATTGACAACATTGCCCAGTTCTTTATTTATTTCCACCACGCTATTTAGCTCGACCACGCTGCCACCCATCTGGCAACTGCCATTGAAATTAGCGCTCGGCTCTACTTGTAATTTGCCGGCAAAAATATCGCCTTCAACTTCGCATTTACCCAATAACTGTAACAAGTCTTTTATACGTAACTGGCCGGTTACCTTCCCTAATATATCTGCCTGTATCGCGTGAATATCACCATCAACTCCACCTTCGGGACCGATAAATATCTTTGCTTTGGCATGAAGATTTCCATTCAAAAAACCGTCAATTCTGATATCGCCATCACTTTGAATATCGCCGTTGATCACAGTACCCGCCCCGATAATGGTTGTACTGCCTTTCGAAGTTTGGTCCGACAGCAATTTGGATTTTGAATTAAACATAGGTTGAAAATTTTTTGGTTATAACTATAGGTTTGAAAGACGTATTGGTTGCAACTTTAACTACTTGTCGGCTTTGGGCAGATCCAGTTTGTTAGTATCCAGCACCGGCACCTGGCCCTGCAGCACTTTTTTCAGATCATCAAAATACTGTTGCTTGTATTTTAATGCATTCTCCATGGAATCTGTCCGCATTTTCAACTGGCGAAATTCTTTCACTTGCCTGGCGTCTCCATATCCCACTCCCGGAAGATAGTATTTGATCGGGGTGAACACGATCAACGCAACTGTCAACACGGTCAACAAAACAAAAACGCTGCTCAACACAATATAAACGCTCAAACGGCTGAGGCGAAACTTTACGACTTCTTCGTAAGTGTCCTCGTTCATGACTACAAGACGGTAACGATTCTGTAAACGTTTTAGTGTGCTGTTGGCATCTAATTTGCCCATACTTCGAGATTGACTGTTAAAAATAGGAAACCTTCCGCCATTACAGCGACGAATTGGCAAAAATAACCGATATTTAACCGCTCCTATCAATCCCTCATATTCATGTCGAAAAGTGCCTATTTAGCTGTATTTCTTTGCTGTGCTTTCTCCATAAGTTTCACTCCTGCTTTCGCTCAACCTACCTGGACCATTGACCTGCTTGGTAAAGAAAAAAAGCCGGAAAAATTTGAAAACAGGAAGCTGGGTTCAGAAAAAATGGCTGATAAAAAATTCACACTTGTCCGTCGGTTTTTTCAAAATAATTACACGCATTACAATTACTACTACAATGCGAAAAATAAAATAAATGCGGTGCTCGAGCGGGCTAAGGCTTCGCAAAAAGACGACTATTCCCATCTGCTGAGTTACTACCCTTTCACCCTGGAAAATACAGCGAGTCAAAAAACAGAACTCGATTCCGTGATTTACAAAGCGACTGCCGGGATACTCTTACACGATCTGCGCAATGATTGGGTTGACAATATGTACCTCCTGATGGGTAAGGCATTTTATCTCCGCAAGGATTTCGATTCTGCCGCATCAACTTTCCAATTTATCAATTACAATCTTTTTCCCCGCAAAAAAGGCGAGGATGACAGTCGCGTTATTGGCACCCGCGATGATGCCACCAGCAATGTGCTCAGCATTGCCAATAAAGAAAAACAAAACATCCTGCAAAAAGTGACTGCCCAGCCACCGAGCAGAAATGACGCACTGGTTTGGCTTGCACGCACGTTGATTGAACAGGATGAGATGGGCGAAGCCGCCGGCCTTATCAGCACTTTACAACTCGATCCCAACTTACCGCAGAGGTTGCGCAATGACCTTGATGATGTTTACGCCTACTGGTTTTACAAGCAGGGTATGTATGACAGTACCGCCCATTACCTGGAGAAAGCTTTGAGCCACGCAGATACCAAACAGGATATGTCCCGGTCAGAATTTTTATTGGCGCAACTCTATGAAGCAACGGGCAAATTTGATAAAGCCACCGAGTATTATGAAAATGTTTCCATTCATACGGTTGATGCGCCCATGGATATTCATGCCCGGTTGAACAACGCGAAAATGCGGAAGACCACGAACCCTGAAGAACTGGACCGGAGCATTGGCACCCTGGTGAGCATGGCGAAGAAGGACAGGTTTGACAGCTTCAGGGATATCATCTTTTATTCTGCGGCGGATCTTGCTCTGCAAAAACCCGACACCAATGCAGCGGTAAATTATTTGCAGAAGAGCATCCAGTACAATGAGAATAATGTGAGTTACAAGAACAAAGCGTTCCTGCTGCTCGCAGACATTGCTTACGAAAGAAAAAATTACAAGCTCGCCTATGCGCTGTATGACAGCCTGCAAAGCGGTGACACCAGTTTGAACGACCGCCTGGTTCAGATCCAGGAAAGAAGAAACGGCCTGGTACGGATCGTTGAAAAAATAATCATCATCGAACGCGAAGACAGCCTGCAACACATTGCCGCGATGGCTCCTGCCGATCGTGATAAGTTGCTGAAGCAAATGGAACGCCGTTATCGCAAAGCGATGGGATTAAAAGACATTGACACCAACGCCGGCCCGACGAGTCCGCTGGAGTTTGGTAACCGGGCAGGCACCCCGGTAGACCTCTTCAATTCCAGCGCCAAAGGCGAATGGTATTTTTATAACGCCGCGGCGAAATCAAAAGGGTTTAGTGACTTTAAAAGAAAATGGGGGGCTCGCAAAAACGTAGATAACTGGCGACGGAAGGATGCCGGAACAACCGCTCCCGTTGCGGCTGGCCCCGGGGCTGAAAGTATGACGCCAGAAGATATTGACCGGCCGGTAGACCCTGCCATGCAGGCCGCGGCAAAAGCAAGCGCTGCCGGAGAAACTATTGCGGCCATGGCTGACCAGGCCGTTGATATGACGTATGATGGCATGATGGCAAACCTGCCACTTACCCCGGAGAAACTCGCAGAAAGTAATAAGATTGTCGCCATCAACTTGTACGAACTGGGAAAATTGTACCAGACAGAACTTGAGGACTACGCCCAGGCAGTATTTACTTATCACCAGTCATTGGACCGATTCCCTGACTCGTTGTATGATGGCGAGATCTACCTTAACCTGTATTATTGCTATAACAAACTTGGCCTCAAAGACAAAGCCGCTTACTACAAAAACCTGTTGAATAAAAATTTCGCTTCGAGCAAGTCTACTGCGCTGGTAAACAATCCCGAGTCGGCAAATCCGGGTGGAAAAACAGCTGAAGGCACAAAACGCTACGCAGACATTTACAACATGTTCATTGAGGGAAATTTCGACCGCGCCTTCAGCGAGAAGAAACTCGCAGACAGCATCTATGGCAACAATTACTGGAGCCCGCAACTCTTATACATCGAATCTGTTTACCATATCCGCCAGCGGGACGATAGCACGGCCATATCGGTTTTAGAAAATATCCTCAATCTGTATGCCGGCTCCAATCTCGCCCCAAAGGCGGAAAGGATGATCGACGTATTGAAAAGACGAAAAGAAATCGAAGATTACCTGACGAAGCTTGAAATTACAAGGGCAAAAGATGACGAGATCGTGAAGATTGAAGATGATCTACCGAAACCAGTGCGCAATGATACCGCTTTGATCGTGTCGCCTGAAAACGGCATTGATACCAACACAAAAGCTCCACCACCGATACCGGCGATTAAAATACCAGAGACGATCGAGGAAAAAGCACAACCAAAAAAAGACAGTTCCCTGATCATTGCTCCACCGATATTGGTTCCGGTCAAAGATACGACCACCAAAGTACCGGTGTTATTCACCAATGGTCCTTTCAACCTTAACAAAGAAGCACCACACCAGGTGATCATGATACTGGATAAGGTGGACGGGACGTATGTCAATGAGTCGAAAAATGCGTTTGCCCGATATCTCAACGAAAGTTTCCGTGGCGAACCAATTACGCTGTTGCGGGATGCAATTGATAAGGACAAGTCGTTGCTGATCTTTTCGCCGTTCGCAAATGCGGACGCTGCCTTCGCGTTTTTACAAAAAGTAAAGAAAGCTGCACCGGTAGAGGTATCCTGGTTGCCGGCCAATAAGTATTCCTTCTTACTCATCAGCGATGACAACCTTCAGTTACTAAAAACCAATAAAGACATTCCGACCTATATTGGCGTACTGAACAAAGCATTTCCTGGCGGCTTTTAAATCCGGCATTATTATAGACGTAGCCTGGTGAAACCGGAGAAAGGTTTTCTTTCATTTAACAAACAGCATTTTATATTTGCCGCTTTACGCGGTCCGGTTTAACCGGGCCGCTGGCAAAATCCCCAATCAGACTGGAACATGAAGAACAAAAAACAACCTAAAACATCTAACAAAGCGGTAGTGCTCCTCTGGCGCCTTTTTTTCGGCGGCCTCATTGCTGTGGTGTTGATATTCGCCCTGGCAAATTTTGGCGCCTTCGGCAAAATGCCGTCCTTAACTGAACTTGAAAACCCAGAGGCCGACCTGGCCAGTGAAGTGTATACCAGCGATGGTAAACTGATGGGCAAATACTATTCAGAGAACCGGAGCGAGATCAAATACAATGAAATTTCTCCAAACATCATTCATGCCCTTATCGCCACCGAGGATCAGAATTTTTATGATCACTCAGGTATTGATGCCCGTGCTGTTGCACGAGCGATCTTAAAATTTGGTACAGCCGGGGGAGGTAGCCCCATTACCCAGCAGCTTGCAAAAATGATGCTTGGCCAAGGCAGGGGAAATGTCTTAAAAAGAGGCGTCGAGAAAATCAAGGAGTGGATCATCGCGGTGAAACTGGAACGGAATTTCACCAAGGAAGAGATCATCACGCTATACCTCAACCGGGCTCCCTGGGGTAATAATTATGGCATTCGGAATGCCTCCAAAACTTATTTCCAAAAAGAAGCCATTGATCTGAGTATTGAAGAGGCTGCTGTATTGGTCGGCATGCTAAAAGGATTTATTTACGAACCCATCCGTCATCCCGTCGCTGCGCTCAACCGCCGCAACACTGTGATCGACCGAATGGTTGATACCAAGCAACAATATCTTACCGAAAGCCAGGCAACGAAGCTGAAAGCGAAACCGCTGATCACCAATTTTAAAAAAGTGGATGATGCATTGGGTATTGCGCCTTACTTCAGAACTTCTGCTCTTGCCGACCGGATGAAGGAATGGTGTAACACGCACAAAAATCCGAAGACAGGCGAAAACTATGATCTGAAACGAGGTGGACTAAAGATCTACACGACTATTAACTCTAAAATGCAGCAATATGCTGAAGAAGCCGTGATTCAGCATATGCCCGTGATCCAGAAGAAGCTAAATGGCCTTTTACGGAGTAATGGCGACCGTATGTGGAAGGCCCGCGAAAATATCATTGAACATGCGATGAAGAGCAGCGAGCGCTGGAAAAATATGGTTGAAGATGATATAAAGCCTGAAGCGATCCGCAAATCTTTCCTGGTGCCTGTGAGGATGAAAGTTTTTGCCTGGAATGCGAAACGGGAAGTTGACACAGTAATGACGCCAAGGGATTCCATAAAATACCATAAGCAACTGATGCAAACTTCTTTTGCAGCAATGGACCCAAAAACCGGCGAAGTGAAATGCTGGGTGGGTGGCATTGACTTCAAGTGGTTCAAATTCGACCATGTTACGGCATCACGCCAGGTAGGTTCAACCATCAAACCGCTCATCTATGCATTGGCAGTACAGGATGCAGGTTATACACCCAGCACGATGATTGAAGGTGGACCCGTACAATATGGTAAGGAAGTACGCACCTTCAGCGGTGGCGGTGGCACCTTGGCTAACTGTCTCGCCTACTCGAAAAACACTGCCAGTGTGCGGATGACAAATATGCTCGGCGTAAGTCGTGTGATTGAATTTGCGAAAAGCGTGGGAATCAGTGCAAAACTTCCACCCTATGCGTCAATCGCTTTAGGCGCGGCGGAAATTCCATTGCTGCAGATGCTACAATCCTACACTATGTTCCCGAATAAAGGATTTAATACTGAGCCAACCTTTATCAGCCGCATAGAAGACAAAAATGGCAACGTGCTTGAAGATTTCACCCAAATCAACAGCCGCCAGCTGATCAACGAGCAGGATGCTTTTACAATGGTAAAACTGATGCAGGGAGTTGTGCAGATCGGCACCGGTCGCTCTCTAAATAACTACGATATTCCAGCCCAGAAAGCTGGTAAAACAGGTACCACCAACGACAACACCGATGGTTGGTTTATCGGTTATACCCCCGAATTACTTGCAGGCACCTGGGTAGGTTGCGACGATCCGTTTATCCGCATCTACGCCGGTACCAGCGGGGGTAATGAAATGGCGCTGCCAAAATGGGGGTACTTCATGAAAAAAGTGTACGCTGATAAAACACTTCCATACGGTAGAATGTCTGAGTTTGAAGAGCCAGCAGAGATGGCCAATAACCCGATCTACGCTGATGCGAATAACTTTAACGACATCATTTCACAAGGTGGAGAAAACATTGATCACGGTAACGGTGACGCAACCGATTTTACAGATGAACCGCTTGAGGACAAACCAACCGAAGTACCAGTGGAAAGTGATCTTGCTCCGGTTAAACCGGATACTTCTTCCCGCAATAAGCCAAAGGATAATAACCCTGCGGTGAAACCTGATGGCAAAACAACGGTACCCCCAGCCAAAGTTGACGATAAGAAAGTACTGCCTCCAGCTGTTAAACCCGGTGATAAAAAACCCGCCGTAAAAACAGAGAAGCCGAAACCAAATGAATATTAAACAAACCGGTTTCGCAATAATAAGCACTCCGATTTAAATGACTTTTTAGTACTTCCCGGATACAAAAAACAAAACGGCCGCTTTGCAAGTGGCCGGTTTTGTTTTCCAAGCAATGATGTCTATTTCATCAGGTACATTTTGCCATACCCTTTATTAAAGTATTTATCCGTGTTATCTGCATCAGCTTTATATTTATCCAATGATTTGCCGTTGAGGTTGGTGAGCACCCTGTAAAGATAAACTCCGTTGGCAAGTCGCTGGCCATACATATCCGTTCCGTCCCATTTAAATTCAGTGATATTTCGGCCGATGTGTAAACTACCGAGTTCAGCCTTCGTTATTTCCCGAACCACTTTCCCGGTGATGGTTAACACCTGGATGCGAATATTTTGCGGCACTTCGCTTCCCGTGATCGTGAATACAAACGCGGTTGAGGTGGTGAACGGATTCGGATAGTTCAGCATATTGCTGATCATCGGTGTGTTGATTACGTTGAACGTTATTTTGTATTCCACCTTGCCTGCCGCATTACCAACCACATCTTCTCCGGAAACGATCAGTTCGTACTCTCCATCTTCAGGGAAGAAAGGGGACAGATCTATAGATGCTGAGTTGTCGGCTCCGCCTGGTGTCGCAGGTATAAAGCGCATATCATTTCCAAAATGGAAGTCACGGTAAACATCAACCGGGTCAGAAGGGAAATGGACTTTTACTTTCAACAAGGCAGTGTCTGACAGCAGCAGGAAGCGACTTTCATCCTTTAGTTTTACCAGGATCTTCGGCCGGGAAGAAACGATGTCCCGGTTTAAGATGTGTACCCCGTCAAAGGTTACATCCAGCAGGGGGTTGAACTTATCTTCTTTTACAAAGAAGTCTTTGTACAGGAAGTTGTTAGATAAATATTGTTCCGGCTGGTCATTGTCCGGATTGAACATCACGTACAAAGTATTTTTGCCGGGATACAATTTAGTATCAATTACGTAGGTGACAACCGTGGTATCGTTTGAAACCAGTGCTTTTTTCCTCGGTATCGACACCACATTCGGCGTATTGTTCCGGTCGGTTATAATAAATTTTACCGCAAGGCTATCAAAGGCTACCGGGCTGATATTTTTAAATGCAAGAGAAAAAGTGATTTTTTCACCCTGGTCGACAGAATCTTTCATGGCATACAGGATGTTTGGCGCCACAACACCTTCCGGTACAAAATCAGCATTGATCCTCCAGAAGTTCAACTGCGAGGGAGTGGCAAATTCCGTATCACTATTCCGCATTCTCAATTTCACAAAGCGGTAAACCTGCGGATCAATAAACGCGAGGCTTGTATCCATTGCAGGGCTAACCGTAGCCAACAGTTGCTCGGTTTTATTTGCAGTGATACCCACTACTTCAATTCTGGAAGTATCTCCTGGTCCTGCATCTACTGAAGAGGCACGCCAGTGAAGTGACGACCATTTCTTCGCCGGTCCGAATACAGGTGATTCAATAACTCCGGCATCATACTTTGAAAACAGCTCAATTGTTGTCTCCAGGTAATCGCTTTCGAGGGCGCCTATTTTTTGTATGGGTGTAAAAGTTGAACTGTTTTTACGGAAGAAATACATGAACGGCAGGTTCTTCGTGAAGTTGTCAATACTGCTAAACCCAATCGATTTGAATTTATGATACAACGAATTTCCCGTCCCTAAAGTGGCCTGGTCAGCTTGCCAGTCAGTGATGTTTGATGGTAAAGCGTTCCAACCAAGGTTGGTGATGGACACATACATCCCACTTGGTATGCTGTCGATAAAGTCCATCGCCTTTTTACGACCTGCCGCATCAGTATAAGAAAATTCAAAGAAATAACGGCTGCCATCCGCGTACACGTCGCAGAGCGGCAAACTTCCAAAGCGGCCAGTTGTCCCTGACGGTCCGGTCGTATTAAAGTTTTTCCAGGGCTGTAGTGTTACAGTATCATAAACGAGGAATTGTAGAGAACCATACTTACACCCGTAATACTCCAGTTGGTCAAAGTCGAGGTTAACATTGATCCTGTCATAACTCGTATAAGGATGTAAACCGGTCTTGATCACCAGTGACCGAGGAATTTCTTTGAACCTAAAAACGCGGTCGGCATCAAGCTTGATGGCATTGTCGAGTTTGCTCTTTTGATGCTGGAAATAATGTGATTGGTTAAAACCGGTTCCGCCATTCGGCAGATAGATAAAAGAGAACGTATTCCAGATCTGTTGTGCATTGTTCAACGGCAGCATCGACGTACGCCAGTAATAAACGGTGCTATCCTGGAACGTAACATTTGTAGGATTGAACTGTAACACCCCACCAATGCCACTGGAAGTATATTGTTTTTTAAAAGTGGAATTGAACAATTCTGTTGTATCAATTTCCATCACGTACTGGCGTGGCCCATTCAACGGGTTAGCAGTGGATGCAGTATAGGTGATGTTTTGCTGGTTAACAATTGAAAAATTGTAGGGAGACACTGGCCGCACCTCATCTTCAAATATGAAGATCTCCTTGGTAAATGAATTGTTGGTTTCTGAAAGCTCTTCAGTTTTGTTTTCTGAATCGATCATGAACGTAAACCTGTTCAGTCCTTTGTCCGTAATAGAACTAATTGGGATGGTTAGCTCGAGTGAATCTGCATATTTAATAGCGGGTAACAACTGGTTATACACCACCTGTACCGTGTCGTTTGCAAATCTCCGGCTTACCGTAAGGCGGATCGAGTCTCCACCTACCCTTCCAATGTTCAGGATCTTTGCCGCGATCGTGAAATTGTTGTCAGCAACGGTAATGATCGATGGACTTATCTTGATCAACTGGTCTTCGATAACATAATCTGGTTTTGCAAAACTGTTGATTCGGATGGCAGGGTCACCATTCAGGTTTACTTCTTCCAGGTGAATGCGGGTATAATAATCCAGCGACTGGATGTTACCGCTTAATCTTTTTATTGTCTCTTTTATCTGGTCCCCTATTCGTCCACCATACAGCGTACGGGAAAAGGCATCATATAACTCGGTATTATAAAAATTAAGAAAAGGAGGAATGCCCAAATGCGTACTCGCTAAAAAGCCGATGCTGCCCCGTTGATCAGCCAGGACGTATTTTTCGG
>JAURWD010000144.1 GCA_030655145.1 Ferruginibacter sp. | reverse complement strand
CTGTTTTTATTTGGTTTCTTTTAGCGTCGCGACAAGGTGTAAAAGTATTCAAACTGCCACACTATTGATCAGTCGAATTGCTACTAAAATTTTGAAATGGAAGCAATACTATAAAAAGAAAATTAAGTTATGTTAGATAAGCTGGATGCCATCAAGGGACGTTTTGATAACCTTGGCGTGGCGCTCACCAATCCCGAGATTGTTAGCGATAATAAGAAATATACAAGCCTGAGTAAAGAGTACCGGAGTCTTGAAAAAATAGTCAATGCCAGGAATGAGTATGTGCGATTGCTGGATGATATTGAATTCAATAAAGAAGTACTAAACGGTGACGATGTAGAAATGCGTGACCTGGCAAAACAGGAACTGCCCGAATTAGACGAGAAAAAAGACGTCCTGGAAAAACAGTTGCGTAACATGCTTATTCCAAAGGACCCTTATGATGAAAAAAATGCGATCCTGGAAATAAGAGCGGGTACCGGTGGAGATGAAGCTTCATTATTTGCTGGAGACCTGCTTCGAATGTACCTTAAATATTGTGAGAAAAAAGGATGGAGAACAGCGTTGTTGAGCGAAAGTGAGGGTACTGCCGGCGGCTATAAAGAAGTGCAGGTTGAAGTGGTGGGCGATGACGTGTATGGCACGTTGAAATTTGAGAGTGGGGTTCACCGCGTGCAG
This sequence comes from Ferruginibacter sp., assembly GCA_030655145.1. Taxonomy (GTDB): domain Bacteria; phylum Bacteroidota; class Bacteroidia; order Chitinophagales; family Chitinophagaceae; genus Ferruginibacter. The sequence continues at coordinate 3,343 of JAURWD010000144.1, read as the reverse complement.
CGGGTACCGGATACCGAAGCAAGTGGCCGCGTTCATACGAGCGCCGCAACTGTCGCTGTAATGCCCGAAGCAGAAGAAGTTGACTTTGAACTAAAGGAAAGTGATGTGAAGATGGAAACCGCCCGAAGCGGGGGTGCTGGTGGCCAGAACGTAAATAAAGTGGAGACAAAGGTCTTCCTTACTCATAAACCAACCGGTATTGTGGTTATGTGTCAAACGGAAAGGAGCCAGTTGGGAAATAAGGAAAAGGCGATGGACATGTTACGCACCAGGTTATATGACGAAGAGGTGCGGAAAGCCGAAGAAGCCATTGCGCATAAAAGAAAAAGCCTGGTGAGCACCGGTGACAGGAGTGCCAAGATCAGGACATACAATTTTCCGCAGGGAAGGGTTACAGATCATCGTATCGGGCTTACCGTGTACAATCTCGACACAGTATTGAATGGGGAAGTGCAGGAATTTATCGATGCCTTGCAATTCGCGGAAAACGCGGAGAAACTTGCTACTCAAAATTAATCAGTGTGGATAGCTAAAAAGTTAGTTCAATCTCATCGTGAGTAAATTTTTCCACAGCTTCCCAGGTTAGGGCCGTCCCTGAATTCTTTGCTTGATTTGAAGGGCGGTTTAATTTAATGTTAAAGCAATTATACTCTGCTGAAATAACCTCCTTTGATTCAATTTTAATTATAACTTTATGAGACGAAAGTTTCACCTCATTTAAAACGCAGACCGAAGCTTTCAAGTTCTTATCAATACAATTTTCATTAGCCTTTTCTTAACAAGTGGTTTTAAAGGATTGGCATCCATTTTGTATAATTAGATACAGAACCACAAATAAATAATTTAAGTTTTTCTCATAAGCAGTTAGTTTTGGTAAACGGCCCTTGTTTCTACAAGGGCCTTTCTTTTTGTGTTAACCCAGATTTCATGCACTACCCAGCAATTCTATTTAGGAATCGCAAAAGAGTTTTACTTTTGGCTTCTCACAATTATTCCATTTAAGCTGTTTTAATAATACTCCAAGTTGTCAACAACCGCATCAGAAAGAAAATCGTTCTTTAAACGTATCAGGGGCAAGCAAAATGAGGAAGAGGCTGCAGAAATGACCTTTTTCGATCATATTGAAGAATTACGCTGGCATTTGGTCCGTTCGATTGTTGCCTGGCTGATTGCCGCCATCGCCATCTTTATTTACATTGACTGGATTTACGACAACATCATTCTTGCACCCGCAAAGGAAGATTTTATTACGTATGGGGCACTTTGCCGCTTTGGGAACTGGTTACACCTGGGTGACAGTTTGTGTATGCCACCTGTCAAAATTGATTTCCAGATAAACACGGTTAATGGAACGTTTACTTCAGCGCTTAGCATTGCCATGATTGGAGGAATCGTGTTGGCCTTTCCTTATATCTTTTGGGAACTCTGGTTATTTATCAAGCCGGCCCTCTCCCCGAAAGAGAAGCGTTATGGCCGCGGCAGTATTTTTTGGGTTTCCCTTTGCTTTTTCGCAGGCGGCGCTTTTGGATATTACCTCCTGGCTCCTTTTACTTTCAATTTCCTGGCGGGATTTACCTTAGGAAAATCCGGATTGATCGTTTATCGGCCAGCAGTGAATGACTACATTGATAGTCTTACTAACCTGATCCTTGGTTGCGGTATCGCGTTTGAACTGCCAGTCCTTTCGTATGTCCTGGCCCGAATTGGATTGATAACCGGGAGTTTTTTGCGTAGCTATTTCAAGTTTGCATTTGTTATAATCCTGGTTGTTGCGGCTGTCATTACGCCATCTCCTGATTGGACCAGCCAGTTCTTAGTTGCAATACCACTCTTATTTTTATATTGGATCAGCATCTTACTCGCCACCCGCGTTGAAAAACAACGATTGAAAGAGGACGAAAAAGAATGGAGCTAGCAGCCATTGGCTGGTCAAAACGCTTGCCCTAATTTACTTCCTGGCATTTTAAACATCAGTTATGACACCCTTTAATACCAACTTACCCATCGCAATTGGTTGCGATCACGCCGGATTCGATTGCAAGGAAGACCTCATCTCTTTGCTCGAAGGAAAAGGTTTAGCCTTCAAAGATTTTGGAACATTCACCAAGGATTCTGTTGATTACCCCGATTTTGCACACCCGGTAGCAAATGCTGTCGAAAAAGGTGAAGCCTCCTTTGGAGTGCTGCTGTGTGGAAGTGCGAACGGAGTGGCCATTAGTGCGAATAAACATCAGGGCATTCGCGCCGCCATTTGTTGGGGTGAAGAGTTGGCCGAGCTTGCACGTAAACACAACGATGCCAATATCCTTTGCATACCGGCCCGATTCGTTCGGGATGGAGATGCTGAAAAAATGCTTGATATTTTTATGAATACAGCTTTTGAAGGTGGTCGCCACCAGGATAGGGTTAATAAAATTGCTTGCTAACGACTTTGAAAATTTCCAGCTCCTTACTTCAAATTCTACCATACGAAATCCATTAATTAATTTAATAAAACTCCGCCAGGTTTACCTCTTGTTTATCCGGCCCATAGCCACATTATGAAGAAATACATTTTCACAGCAACCTTGTTTTGCTGCACGCTTTCTATTTTTTCTCAAACTGATGATGCTGCCAAATTCGCGGCGACCATTACAACCACTGATCTCAAAAAACACCTGACCATTATTGCAGGTGATGAATTTGAAGGCCGCGAGACAGGCACTGAAGGGCAACGCAAAGCTGCGGCCTACATCGAATCTAAATTTAAAGGCATTGGCTTACAGCCAGCACCGGTTATTAATGGTTATCAACAGATGTATCCACTGCACAAGGATAGCATGGTAAGCAGTGGGTTGAAAATCGACGGCAAAACTCTTAGCTATGGGAAAGATTACCTCGGTTCTGCTGCGTTAAATGAAACAGGAGAATTCGATGGTAAAAAACTTGTTTTTGCTGGTTATGGCATTAACGATACCAGCTACAACGATTACCAGGGCTTAGATGTAAAAGGCAGAATTGTAGTTTTTTTCCTGGGCGAACCTCGCAAAGATGGTATTTACATTGCCAACGGTAAAAAACGAAGCAGTCAATGGTCGTACCCGGGGTTAAGCCGTAAGCTGGCTGCCGCAAAAAAAATGGGAGCGCTCGGCGCGATAGTGATCAATCCACTGCAAGATAGCTTCGCCTTGAAAAGTATTGAATCGAGCATGAAAACCGGGGTTAATTTTACGAGTCTGCCGACTAACGAAAGAGGGCTAAACTTTGTAATTCTTTCCCACCAATGGGCAAAGGTTTTGTTGGGAGCCCAGTTCGATGCTCTGGTGAAAGATGCTAAAGACATGGTTCCGATGAGTGCCGCCTC
>JAURWD010000136.1 GCA_030655145.1 Ferruginibacter sp. | reverse complement strand
CAATCACTGGCTCGGCCGCTTTGCCACTGCGTAGTAACTGGAGTCGCTTTTCACTTAGCTCAATTTTATCCTGGATCAGATCTCTAAACTCAAGGAACTCCGATTTATCGCCGATCAGGATCGCCCCAACAAGGCGATCTTTGTGGATGATGCATTTTTTGTAATAGCGCCTTGATTTATCAATGAAGACCACCTCCTCGTAGCCTGGTTCATTCGGCGCTTCCGCAAGCCCCAGCGAGCAGAGATCCATCCCATGCATCTTCAGGATGTTCATCAATAAAGAGCCATCATAAACCTTCGAAATGTCGCCGTTGATATAACGTGCAACGATATCCGCTTGTTGTTCAGCCGCCGCCGTGATGCCGTAAAGAAATCCTTTGAACTCAGCAATTTCGCCGATCGCATAGATGGCAGGATCACTGGTTTGCAGGTATTCATCCACAACAACCCCGCGCTTACAATCGATGCCGGCAGCCTGGGCCAGCTCGATGTTTGGTACGGTACCAATGGCAATAACGATTGCCTGGCAATCAATGAGCAACCCGCTCTTCAAGCGTATACCCGTGATCGTTCCGTTACCGACAAACCGTTCGATTTCATCGTTATAGTAAATATCGATGCCCTTGTAAACCAATTCTTCGTGCAGGAGCTGGCTTCCCAGCGGATCCAACTGCCGGTCCATCAGGCGCGAGATACGTTGAACGATGGTCACGTCTACGTTTACTTCCCGCAGGGATGCGGCAAGCTCAATACCAAGCAAACCACCGCCAAGGATAACAACCTTGCCCTTCCCGGCATCAACGTGTTGCCGAAAATCATCCGCGTCCTTCCTGCTGCGCATGGTGAAGATGCCCTGCATGCTGGGAATGTCGCGAAGCATTGCCGCACGACTACCGGTTGCCATTAAGAGCAAATCATAAAAATGCACCTGGCCGTTACTGTCAGTAACTGTTTTATTTTCCCGGTCAATACTTTCAATACTGACGCCGCGATGTAATTTGATGTGATGATCACGTTCCTCATCGTCCGTCATTTTTACGAGGCTATTCCATGGAAGCGCACCGCTGATATAATCAGGTAACAACACGCGGTTATAAAAAGGATAATTTTCTTTACTAAAAATGTGGATGGAATCGGTCGGATTGATCGCCCGGTACGACTTTACGAAACCACAGGCGCCGGCTCCTGCACCGATCACGATGATCTTTTGCGCGGGCTTTACAAAGCGCTTTGCTTCAACGGCCGTAAATTTAAAATCCGGCTCCTTGCTTGTTGGGTCAACCAGGTTTGCGGTAAGGTTGTTTACGCGGTTCGCATCGTTACGACGAATCTTTCCCCAATGCATGGGCATAAAGACAATCCCTTTCTTTATATCCGGCGTAAGCCTGGCCTTCACTTTCACACTCCCCTGCCTGCTCGTGATCTCCACCAGTGTATTTTCCTGGATGCCCCTTTTTTTCGCATCCTCCGGGTGAATTTCTACAAAGGATTCACTGGTATGCTGCTTCAGCTTATTTACCTTTCCCGTCTTCGTCATCGTATGCCATTGATCGCGTATACGCCCGGTAGTTAGTATGAGCGGAAATTCCGGCCCGGGAGGATCACTAAGATTTGTATCCGCAAAAGAATGAATGACCGCTTTTTTCGTCGGCGTATGAAATTGCCTGTCAGTAAATAATCTCGGGGTGCCGATGATCTCTGTAGCAATTAGAGCTCCTGTCTTCGCAGGTTTGGGACAAGGCCATTGTACCGTCTTTTTTTGTTGAAGCAATTCATAATCCACGCCGCTGAAATCAATCTTGGTTCCGGCGGTAAGGGCAGCATGCTCCGCAAATATTTCACTTGAATTTTTATAATCAAAACCTTCAAAACCCATTTTTTGTGCAAAGCGACAAATGATCTCCGCATCAGGAATGGCCTCTCCCGGGGCGTCTACAATTTTCGAGAGGTAGCTGATCCTTCGCTCCGCATTCGTCATGGTTCCTTCCTTTTCCATCCAGGAAGCAGCAGGCAACACCACGTCTGCATAGTCCAGGGTTTCAAGTTTGTTGCTGATGTCCTGCACCACCACATATTTTGCTTTCTTCAATCCTTCTTCCGCAACGCGAACATCGGGTAAACTGATCAATGGGTTAGTGCACATGATCCACACCGCTTTTAATTTGCCTGAGTTGAGCGACTCGAACATTTCGGTGGCGGTTAAACCCGGCGAAGCCTGGATGGTGCCCAGGGGAACCCGCCAGAATTTTTCCACTTCATTCCGATCTGGTTCACTGGCAAGATTGCGATGTGCCGGCAATAGGTTTGAAAGACCGCCAACTTCTCGTCCGCCCATCGCGTTCGGTTGACCTGTTAAAGAAAAAGGTCCTGCGCCTGGCTTTCCGATCTGGCCGGTGATGAGGTGCAGGTTGATCAAAGAAAGATTTTTGTTTACGCCAATTACACTCTGGTTAAGCCCCATGGTCCACATACTGATGTAGGCCTTAGCATTACCAATATAGGTGGCTGCCTGCCAGATATCATCTTCACTGACCCCGCAAATGACCGCAGCTTCTGCAATTGTTTTTTCGAAAATTGCATTGCGGTAAGCATCGAATCCCTCTGTATGGTCCTGGATAAAATTGATAGCTACATCACCGGCTTCCACGAGGCAGCGGCCGATTGCGTGATGCAACGTTATGTCGGTGCCAGGATTTAATTGCAAATGCACATCTGCTACTGAGCAGGTTTGCGTTCTCCGCGGGTCGCTGACTATGATCTTCAGGTTTGGATTTTTTTCGCGGGCTGCTTCTACGCGGCGCCATAAAATGGGATGGCACCAGGCGGGATTTGCACCAGCTACGAAAATACAATCCGTCAGTTCAAGGTCATCATAGCTAACAGGCACACTGTCCTCACCCAAACTCATTTTGTATGCAACCACCGCGGAACTCATACATAGGCGCGAGTTAGTATCGATATTATTGCTTCCGATGAATCCCTTCATCAGTTTATTCACGACATAATATTCTTCTGTAAGACATTGGCCCGAGGCATAGAATGCAACAGAATCAGGACCGTACTTTTCAATCAGGGTTTTGAAGACTGCGGCCGTTCGTTCCAGCGCGGTATCCCAGGAAACACGTTGGCGGGGCTTATTTTTTGCGTAACGCATTTCGGGATATAATAAGCGATCAGCCGTATCCGTTACCGTGTACAATAAGTTCATGCCCTTGCTGCAAAGCATGCCTTTATTCACGGGGTGATTCACATCTCCCGTCAATTTCAAAGCGCCCTGCTTGTCTTTCTCGATGCTGATACCACAGCCCACGCCGCAATAGCAACAGGTGGTTGTAGACGCCGAACTTCCGACTGGCGCGTGAGCCCCCGATCCCGTGACTGGAGAAATGTTTTGGATACTATTTTTTTGATCAGTCAAATTCATCAAGTTTAAAGTCTACAACCGTGTTCGTCATTTCATCAAAGTCAAATCCCTTCGTGCTTACGCGACCTGTAGGCTTGGATCGGGAACGGTTGCTTCTTTTTTGTTCACCGCGAACTTCGTCACCAATACAACCAGGGACACCAGGATCACGGCGTAGCCGATGTATTGAAAGGCTTGCAGGTAAGTGATGGTGGTTGATTTGAATAAAAATCCGAATAACATACCACCGACGTTTCCTCCTGCTCCCACGATTCCACTCACCATACCCACATTTTTTTCGTTCACAAATGGTGTGATCGCATAGGTGGCACCGTTAGCCATCTTCAGAAATAAAGCGAAGGTTACCATAGAAAGTATGGCCATCTCAAGTGATCCCGCCAGGGCAAAAAGAATGATACCACAACCTTCGAGTAACAGCATTACTGCCAGTAAAAGTCCCTTGCCTCTCATGCCATATTTTTTGCCAATTTTATCGGCGGAAATGCCACCAAGCGCCCGGGCGAAAATATTCATGAACCCAAACATACCTGCCCAAAAACCGGCAGCACCCTGGCTTAATTTAAACGTATCTGTAAAATGTAAGGCGGCAACTCCATCAAAAGTGATCTCCATGCCAAAGCAAACCGCATAAGCGAGGGACAGTGACCAAACTCTCCAGTCGGTTAGCACGCTCCAGTCTGTTTTACCAGTTGCTTTCTTCAGGCGATTGATGTCTTCGTAATTGCCTTGTGGTGTGTCTTTGGTATAACGATAGTAAAGCACCGCCATAACGAGTAACATAACACCCGGAACAATCATGGCATACCTCCAGGCCTGGGCATTGGTATACCCGAAGCCAACAATGGTTGCAAATATTACCGGCATCAACATATTGGTAACCCCGCCACCAAGATTTCCCCAGCCACCTGCAACCGCATTCGCCGTTCCTTTGATATTTGGAGCAAACATCACGGAGGTATGAAACTGCGTGATCACGAAAGATGCGCCAATAACGCCGATGGCTAAACGAAACAAGAGGAAGCTCGTATAACTATCCGCGAGACCGACACACATTACGGGGAAAGCGCCAATTAACAGGAGCGCCGTATAAGTTTTACGTGGTCCCCAGGTATCGCACAATTTCCCAATGATGAGGCGGGCAAAAATAGTTGCTGAAACTGCGGCGATAATGGTATTACCAACTTCTGACTTGCTCAAACCAAGGACAGCGCGGATGGTTGGCATCAATGGGGCCAGGCCAAACCAGCCAAAAAAACAGGCAAAGAAGGTTAACCAGGTAATGTGAAACGTGGTCATTTGAACGCCTTTGAAGTTAAGTACATTCAGGGAAGACAGAGGTTGATTGGTGTTAGTCATGTTCTAAATATTTTAAGTGATGATTATCTTTTTGTTAATGCTTGATCAATGGTTGAAGAATTGACGGACGTCGATTGACAATGCTTTTCAATCTCCTGTCCACATTATTTGAATAAAAATTCAGGCTTGATGGACACCATCAGGTAACTCCAGGTACCCACCAGGTTTGCCGTATTGGGCGCAATATTTTTCGCATACTCCATGCTGTTAGTTGCGGCCATCAAACTAAATCCAAACTCTACCATTGTTATTTTGTTTAACGCATAGTTTGTAACCAGGTCAAACTCGCTACCCAGGTATTTTTTGACCGGCTGGCCGGAAAGGTCTTTCTGATTTTTGGCGAGACTGAAATGATGGTAGTCAACGGCAGCGGTGAAGCGTTTGTTTGTGCTGCCGTATTTGATCCTTGCAAATGGGTTGCTAAGGCCACCGGTTGGCGCACCTGTGCCGACATAGAAATAATCCATCGTTCCCCAAAACTTATGTGGCGTTCCGTAAAGCGGATCAAAACGATGATTTGTTCCCCCGGTTGAAAATGCATCGTTCCCTGAAACATAGTCCCACCCTGCGGTGTAAGTAAATTTCGCCTTTGTGTAAGCCAGTGACAGCGTTGAGGTATAACCGGCTAATTTGAGTCCATCCCGCTCCTTGCCTGCCTGGTAGTAGAAGCCGGCGGTTAAGGCAAGATTTTTTTGTTGATTCAATAAACTATTCACCAGCACACCGGACGTAACACGGCTGTTCACGCCTTTCTGGTTGAACCTCCTCCCGTACACATATCCCGTATCTGTTCCGGCAATGTTGCGCACAGAATCATTGACATATTTTCCAAAATGATCCGCGACAACCAAACCGGCGATCTTCGTTTTATTAAACGTTTTTGCCAGGTACAGGAATTGAAGTGCTTTATAATCCTGGTATAATCCATTTGTAGATGGCATCGCCTGCAAGGCAGGTGCGCCGGTTTTAGCGCTCCAGCCAACCGGGTTACTCAAAGGGATCATAGCTGAAGGCGTCGCCGTTAAATTACCCTTACGGTCTTTGATATAGGGCACCACGTTCGCCGGCGTGTAATAGGTACCGTTATAGCTGAAAGCGTCCGTATGCTGGTTGAATGCCAGGCCGAGATCCACCTGCCAACCCTTGTCCAACAATTTAAAAATGATGGCATCATGGCGACGTGCCTGTTGCAGCCAGTCAAGGTTTCCGAGGAGACGGCTGTCATCATATAATAATTCCTGCCTGCCGACTTTTAAGGCGAAATAATCAACAGGAGCATTTTTAAAAGAAGAGTCTTTTTTGTTTGCCAGGGCAATTTCAGCCCAGGCTTCATGAAGGCCGAGTTTGGTGCCATCTGCATTACTGATGGAAGAAGCATCCTGTCCCCAAACCCGTACATCCTGTAAGGTGGTTTGAAAGGTCACCCGCCCAGCCTTGTAATTGAAACTAAGCCTGCTCCGCTGCGAGGTAAAAAAGGAAGAGTTATTGCCTTTCAGTTTCAGCGTGCCCAATCCGTTACGGTATTCCGTGCGTGTCCGGATTTGACCCGTAAGCGATAACTGTCCCTGTGCGCTCAATGCGATGAGGAAGATGATAAAGATCATCGAACCTGGAACGCATTTCTTTGAGAATTTACCCATAGTTTTGATTTGGTTTTAAGTTGTGAACAATTTAGAATCACAGCCCCGGTTCAATTTCCACATCGGCCGGGGTTTTTATTTTTAGCCATCTGCTGCAAGGCTATTTTTTCCAGGTTCAATCTTCAACTCCAATCCAAACCTGCCCGTTGTCGACCTTCACCGGGTAAGTTTTAATGCTACACTCATCGCCGGTGAGACATTCACCGGTTGTTAGTGAAAATGTTTTTTTGTGAAAGGGACAGGCAACCTTTGGTTCATCATTTTGGGTGCCGATCATCCCGCGGCTTAGTGCCATTTGCTTGCGGTGCGGACATTCATTTTGTGTTGCATACCATTCGTCGCGGCGGGCGAAATGAAATAAAGCGATCTGTGTTTCCTGGTACTTCACACATACGCCGCCGTTGGCAGGAACATCTGCGACATTGCATGCTGCGAACCAGTTTAAGGTTGTTTGATCTGTAAGCATTTTCATCAGTTTTTTGAGTGTCAAAAAAAAGTTCCTGGCCCCGGCATGCGGGGGATGTTCAAATTCATATGTCTACAGGGGAATGTGTGGGCTCCTAACTATAGAAAGGCAAGCAATCGTTAGGGGGTGTTTTGTAAAAAAGCAAACAATCGTTAAGGTAGCCAGCAATCGTAGATTGGTTGATCAAATGGATATTCAAATTTCTTTGTATGCTGTCTTAAATATGGCTGTATTTCTGTTCCGGCTAAACAAGTATTTTTCGTGAATTTTGTAGTGCTCAATTTTGACATCAACTGCATTTCAATCAGCACATTAGCACATTAGCTAATTAATTCATTGCCTTTGCCTCCTCAGCCGGCGGGCTGCGTAACCGGAACGCCGCTGCTTTTGCTTCTTTGAAAAAATTCGTTGCACTCATTTTTCCAATCCCGGCAAGCCGGGAACGAACCAAAAGAGGCGGCTAACCCGGTTACTGGTGAGAAATAAATGCACTGAATTCTTTTCATCATGGTGTGTTTATTAATTCCTCAAAAAGGAATTTTCAATTTGAGCCATTTTTACATCGAGGGATTTGGTTTTGCATTTCCATTAGCACATGAGCTGATTAGCACATTGGCTAATTTCTCCATAAAGCCATTTTCACATTGAGCAATTATTTCCAATCCGCCACCTTCTTCTGTTCCCGCATAGGTTCAAACTGGATGGAGGGATCTTTTTCCGGTGCGTTTACGAAATGGTTGAAGCGCTTCCTGATCTCGACATTTTCGATGGCTTCTTTCCACTCGCATTTGTAACTATCAACAAGTAGCTGCATTTCTGCTTCCCATTGAGCGGCCATTCCCAGGCTATCGTTCACTACCACGTTACGCAGGTAATCCATGCCGCCTTCCATTTTATTTAACCAGGTAGCCGTTCGCGTTAGTGTATCGGCGGTACGGATGTAAAACATGAGGAATCGGTCGATGTAACGGATGCAGGTCTCGCTATCGAGGTCCGCGGCAAGCAGTAAAGCGTGCTGTGGCTTGCTTCCACCATTACCACATACCATCAGGTTCCAACCTTTTTCCGTGGCGATGATGCCAAAATCCTTACTCTGTGCTTCGGCACATTCGCGGATACAGCCGCTGACACCTCCTTTCAATTTGTGCGGCGAACGAAGGCCCCGGTAGCGCTCTTCGATGCGAATGGCGAAACTAACGCTGTCGTGTAGCCCAAATCGACACCAGGTACTACCCACGCAGCTTTTCACTGTGCGCAAAGATTTTCCATAAGCATGCCCGCTTTCAAAACCCGCTGCGATCAGCTGTTGCCAGATGTCGGGGAGATCACCAAGGTGTGCGCCGAAAAGATCGATGCGTTGGCCGCCGGTTATTTTAGTATACAGGTTATATTGTTTCGCCACCTGGCCAATCACAATCAATTTATCGGGTGTGATCTCTCCACCAGGAATACGCGGCACCACTGAGTAGGTTCCACCCTTCTGGATATTGGCGAGGAAGCGGTCATTGCTGTCCTGGGCCGTATCGTTCCCTTTTTTCAGGATCATTTCGCCCCATAAACTGGCAAGGATAGACGCAACCGGCGGCTTACACAATTCACAACCATCACCTTGTCCCAACTTATTTAAAACTTCATCGTAGGAACGGAGATCATTTATCTTAATAAGGTCAAATAATTCCTGGCGACTGTAATTGAAATGCTCACAGAGCACGTTGCGTACGTACTTGCCCTGCGATTTCATGGTATACACCAACAGGTCCTTTACCATCGGTACACAACCACCGCAGCCAGTACCAGCCTTTGTGCATTTTTTTATACCATCGAGCGTTTCGCAGCCACCTGCAGTAACCGCATTACAGATGTCGGCCTTTGTCACACTTTCACAACTACAAATAAGCGCATCACCTGGAAGCCCCTGCACGCCTGCGCCTTCGGCCTCTGAACCACCTCTTGACCCAAGGATCAAATCTTCGGGGTTTGGTGGTAAAACAATTTTATTCTTGCAGGTTTGCAATAACATATTGTATTGCGCTGCCTCACCTACCAGGATGCCTCCCAGTAATTCTTTCCCGTCGCCGGAGATATTAATACGCTTGTAAATTCCCTTCAGGGTATCTTCAAAAACCAGGCTCCGGGTTTGATCAGTTTCAATGAATGGATCTCCAAAGCTGGCAACGTCAATGCCGATGAGTTTAAGTTTGGTACTCATATCGTAACCAGTGAAACGCTTGTCGCCCCCCGTTAAATTTGTCGCGACCGTATCAGCCATTTCGTAACCGGGCGCCACGAGGCCGTAGATCATTCCATTATACAGTGCACATTCACCAACTGCGAAGATGAATGGGTCGGAGGTTTCAAGTTTTTCATTTACGATAATGCCACCACGTGCACCGGTTGCGAGTTCCGCTGCTTTTGCTAATTCATCTCTTGGTTTTATACCAGCGGAGATAACCAACATATCCGTATGAAGGATAGTATCATCAGAAAAGCGCATACCCGTAATCGTTTCTTCCCCCAATATCTCGCTGGTATTTTTGCTGGTATATATTGTAAGACCGAGTGCTGATAATTTATTCTGCAAAACCGACGCACCCGCATCATCCACCTGGCGCGGCATCAATCGTGGCGCAAATTCAATTACGCTCGTATCGGCGATGCCGAGGTCGAGCATGGCTTTTGCCGCTTCCAACCCGAGTAAACCTCCCCCGATCACCACGCCCCTTTTTGCTTTGCGGGCATGCTGTTGCATCATTTCCAGGTCTTCGATCGTCCTGTATATAAATACGCCCTGCTTGTCGACCCCAGGTATTGGAGGAACAAAGGCAGCCGATCCTGTTGCCAGGACCAGGTAATCGTAAGATTCTGAAATTCCGAGATGGGAGTGAACGACTTTCTTAACACGGTCAATAGACTGTACCGGATCACCCAGGTGAAGTTTGATATCATTGAGCTCGTACCACTCAATTCCTGCCAGGGTGAGGTCATCGGCAGACTTGCCAGAAAAATATTCGCTGAGGTGAACCCTGTCGTAGGCGGGGCGGGTTTCTTCTCCAAAAACAACTAATTCAACATTTGTTGTCTTGGAAAGTATCTTCTCGCAGAACTTGTACCCAACCATTCCATTACCGATAATTACAACTTTCATGGCAGAAAATTTATTAGGTGACTAATAAACAGCAAGCAATTATCGTATTATGTTTTTTTACATTTAATGTTTTAAGTAGTTATTAATAGGTAAAACAACTACTTTATCATTGTATGCATCATAAAACTAAGATTAAAAATTTAAAAATCTTATCTTTGATCAGAAATATATTACATATTTAATATTATAATATGAATAATCTAGCGAAATTGTTAAGTTTGGTAGGTGCCGGCCCGGGCGATCCGGAGTTGATTACATTAAAAGCAATCAACACAATACGTAAAGCCAGGGTCATTTTATTTGATGCCTTAGCCAACACTGACCTACTGAACTATGCAAGCCCTGGAGCGATTAAAAAATTTGTTGGTAAAAGATATGGGTGCCATGCCCTCTCGCAGCAGGAGATCAATATACTCATCATCGAATATGCATCCTCGCACGGGCATGTGGTCCGTTTGAAGGGTGGAGACCCATTTGTTTTTGGAAGAGCACAGGAAGAGATAGATGCAGCACGTGCCGCCGGGATTGCGGTTGAGGTGATCCCTGGTATTTCCAGCGCCCTTGGTGTTCCAGCATCTCAAATGATCCCCCTCACCTGCCGCGGGATCAATGAAAGCTTTTGGGTAACCACGGGTACCACGCAAACTGGTGAACTTTCTCCCGACATTCGCCTTGCAGCTCAGTCATCCGCAACCGTTATCATACTGATGGCCATGAGCAAGCTGGAAGCCATTATGGATATTTTCCAGGCAAACGGTAAGGGTGAAACGCCTGTAGCCATTATCCAGGACGGGACAACGGAAAAAGAAAAGAAAGTTTTTGGAACGGTGAAAGACATCGCGTTTAAAGCTGAATATGCAGAGCTTTCAAATCCCGCTATTATTATTGTGGGAGAAGTGGTGCGTCTTGCGCAAAGTAACAACGATGCAGCGTTGAGTCATGCTGGTTTGCAGGAAGTCATTGCTAAGTTGCGCTAGGTTATATACAGCTAATCGTTCGCATAGCTGATTAGGCGTCAACCAGCAACGAACACCATGAATTGATCCTTACAACTTATTGAAATTTTTTGTACCTGATTCACAGCAGGCAATTTGGCTTTACTTTCGTAAGATGAAAAAACTGAAGCCTGGTTGCGAACAAAAAGGATGTTTTCTTTGCAAACTTTGCTTACCAGAATGGATACCCGCTATCGAGGCGAACAAAAAGACTTTCCACTACAAACGCGGCGACCTCATTTTTACTGAAGGTGAGGAAGTAAAGGGCATTTACTTTGTTTTCAGCGGTACAGTCAAAATCCACAAAAAATGGGGGAAAGAAAAAGAACTCATTCTTCGTTTCGCCAAAGGCGGTGATATCATTGGCCATCGTGGACTTGGCGCTGAATTGCATTACCCTATTTCCGGCACAGCACTGGAACCAACCACCGTTTGTTTTATCGACCTCGCTTTTTTCAAAACTACCATCACGGTCAATAATGATTTCACCATTCAGCTGCTGATGTTTTACGCGGAAGAATTGCAGCGCTCCGAAAAGAAGATGAGCAACCTGGCACACATGCAGGTAAAGGGCCGCATCGCCTACTCGCTTTTATCCTTGAAAAATAAGTTCGGAACAATGGCAGACGGCTCCATAGATATTTTGCTTAGCCGGCAAGACCTGGCCTCGTATGCCGGCACTACTTATGAAACGGTGTTCAGGATCTTAAATGAGTTCGTACAGGACAGCACCATCCGGGTCACCAACAAAAATATACAGGTACTCAACGAAGCCCAATTGTTTGCATTGACTACCGACCAGGATTTATAAGCTCACTTTTTTATGCATTTCCTTTTGCATTCCCCATCGAAAGACTGCGCTACTTCCTTTATTACCCGCATACTTAAAATCTGAGACATCGATCTCGAAATCATCACAGCGCTCATGTGACGTTGAGCCCGTGATTCGCTAAACTAAATCAGTTGAAATCATCATACAGGCTGGGTATCCAGCTTTCCATCGCAACGTTTTAACGCCTGTGAGCTTTTAATAAGGCTAGCAGAAATAATTTTGAAAAGTTTAGTTTTTAGGCGTCGCTTCTAGCCTGGTTTTTGGGAAAGATCCCGTAAAACCTTATAGAATGAAAACTATTTTGAAAACAGGCTTGTTTCTGCTCATACTTACAGGGCTTCAAGTCCAGGTGTCGGCGCAAACCCAGGCTCTGCCAGACTCGTTGAAATCTACAGTAAAGGATTGGATAGAACATCGCGATTTTGAATTCGTAGCGCAAACCGCCGTTCCGCTGGGAGGAAGGTCAATGCAACTGACTTCAGAATACACCTTGACCGTCGCGGGAGATACCATCATAAGTTTCCTGCCGTACTTCGGCCGCTCCTATTCCGCGTCGGCCTATCCCACCGAAGGTGGAATAAAATTCACGAGCACCGATGCGGAGTTTTCAATCAGTCCAAAGAAAAAAAGTGGTTGGGATATTTTGATTCGACCAAAGGATGTCTCAAATGCCTGCCAGCTTCGCCTCACCGCCTATCCCAGCGGCAACGCCTTATTGCAGGTCACGAGTACCAACAGGCAAGCCATTTCGTTTAACGGAAATATAAGAGAGCGTGAAAAAAGAAAGAAGGGAAAAGAATAAATGAGATATCCGGGATCATATCTCTGTACCACCAACCAGGTATACTAACAGGCTGCGGGCGCCATGTGCGCCAATCACCAGCGATTGTTCTATGTCAGCCGTTTTAGATGGACCAGCAATAAAAACACCGTATCCTTCTGCGGCTATGTCTAATTTGCGATAGGCAGCATGCATCGTTGACACCAAGGTCTCCCGCGAAACTACCAGTACTAAGTGCTGACAAATAAACGGCAGGAGCCGATTTAGCAACTGGCTTTCGTACACCCATACCGCGCCGTTTTCGGCCACTGCCAGTGTTCCGGCAATAAACGCCATCTCCACCGGTTCCAGCGATTGCGCATTACTGTTAGTTTGTACTTCAGTACTGGTTGCCCCGAGGCCCTGGATCGTATTCGCAATGAAACGCCCGGTCGCCAGCTGTTCCTGGAGCTTCGCACGAATAGGATCATAGTCATTGCATTGGATCACCTTGCCGCCGATGCTCTCCAGGGTTTTAATAAATTTTTGCGTGAGTTGTTCAGGAGCAATCGAAGCACCCTCAGCCCAGGCCGGCGGTGCTTCGATAAAAGCCGGCTTATTTTTCCTGGCAGCGTTTAATATGGTTTCCCGACCTGGCATTTTTTTTATGAATTACATGAAGGATAATTATGCGATCTATTTTTTGAGAGAATGCTTGTTCTTATCCAGGTACCAATCCCGGAAACTTTGTTTTGGCGCAGCGGGCATATCGCGTTGCTTAAACCAAAGATTCAGCTTGTTGTTCACCAACCCCGGCACGGCTCTCATCACCCACCTGCCCATCTTCCCTGCAAATCGATACAAGTCCGGGTGAGCAAGCACGAAGGCCATTCCCTTCATACCGATTTTTTTGGATGGGTCTACAAAACCTTCTTCCGCCAGCACCTGGCGCCACTTCCACAATTGTTGATGGATGTCAATTTTTACAGGGCACACATTGGTGCAGGAACCACAAAGCGTAGACGCAAACGGCAGGTCAGCATTTGCCTTCATATCCAGGTTCGGATTCAGGATCGCACCAATCGGACCGGCAACCGCTGTATGATAGCTATGACCACCGCTGCGGCGATATACAGGGCAGGTATTGAAACAGGCCGCACACCGGATACATTTCAAAGAGTTCCTGAAATCGGGGCGTCCTAATTGCCTGGTTCGTCCATTGTCGACAATGACAATATGCATTTGCTGTCCGGCCCTTGGCCGATGAAAATGACTTGAATAGGTCGTCACAGGTTGCCCGGTCGCACTGCGGGCAAGCAGCCGCAAGAAAACGCCGAGGTGCTCTGCTTTTGGAATGATCTTCTCAATACCCATACAGGCGATGTGAACGGCGGCCGCATGTGCGCCCATGTCCGCATTACCTTCATTGGTACACACGACAAATCCACCGGTTTCGGCCACGGCAAAATTCACCCCGGTGATGGCCAATTGAGATTCAACAAATTTATTACGCAGATGCTGGCGGGCAGCCTCGGTGAGATATTGCGGGTCATTATTCCCTTTTTCTGTACCAAGATGTTGATGAAAGGTTTCGCTGACATCCTGCTTTTTCAAGTGGATGGCTGGCAGTACAATGTGACTCGGCGGCTCGTCGCGAAATTGAACAATACGCTCGCCCAGATCAGTGTCTACTACTTCAACACCTTGCTTCAACAGGAAGGGGTTCAGATGGCATTCCTCCGTCAACATGGACTTGCTTTTAACGACACGATCAACACCGTTCTTTTTGATGAGGTCAAGAATGATGTCATTGTGTGCCTGCGCATCTACTGCCCAATGTACCTGCACACCATTTGTTAAAGCGTTTTTTTCAAACTCCATTAAATACTTGTCGAGGTTCGACAGTGTATGATCTTTTATTCGCGAAGCCTGCTCCCGCAATTGCTCCCATTCGGGTAACTGGTTTACTGCCAGGTCGCGTTTATGACGCACGAACCAAAGTGTTTCATCGTGCCAGTCAGTTCGTTCTTCATCACCAATAAAAGCCTCCGCCGCAGCTGCATGCGCAACAGCCTTTTTTGTCATTGTGTTAATATGGTTTTGATCCAGGTCGCTCACGAACGTTCAGCTTTAAAAGGTACGAGGTCGCTGTTCAAAATTTCGGCAATGTGAATTGTTTGCACCATACTCCCCTTGCGTTTTAGTATTCCTTCCAGGTGCATGAGGCAACTGGTATCCGCTCCCGTTATATACTCTATTTCATTGGCTTCATGTTCGATGATCCTATCCTTTCCCATCTTTACCGATACCGCTTCTTCAAAAACACAGAATGTGCCACCAAAGCCACAACATTCGTCTACGCGTTTAGGTTTGGTGAGTTCGAGTCCGGCAACCATGCTCAACAACTTCTCGGGTTTTGAAAATTCAGGTGCAACGAGTTCACTCATCGAGGAAAGATTCAGCCCGCGTTGTCCATGACAACTAACATGCAGGCCCACTTTGTGCGGAAATGTCGCAGGCAGTGTTTCAACCTGCAACACGTCGATCAAAAATTCGGTGAGTTCGTAAATGTGTTCCCGGATAAACTGCGCTTTTTCTTTGTCGGGGTGCTTCAGGTGTTCTTTCACATGCAGCACACAACTTCCGGAAGGCGACACGATGAAATCAACACCAACAAAATTCTTCACAAAATTATTGTCGCAGCCTGTGGCAAGGTTCGCGAAGCCACTGTTGGCCATGGGTTGACCGCAACAGGTTTGTCCTAATGGGAAGACAACCTCGCACCCAAATTTTTCCAGCAATTGCAATGTGGCGATCGCAACGGAAGGATAAAACTGGTCGATATAACACGGGACAAACAATCCGACTTTCATGCTCGCAGGTAAGATTTACTTTTTTATTTTGTACACTTCAGCTCCAGCCATCAAAAAACATCCTAAGCCAAAATCTTCAAAATCAGGTTCGCGTGTATACGTTACCGGTTGTGACTCTTTTGGCTCCTTGCCGGTTCCCTGCACATAGCCAAGGAACCCGTTTTTATGAACCGATTCTTTTGCCATGGCATTCCAGGCACGAGTCACAATGGGTAAGTATTTTGCCCTGCTAAGATAACCATTATTGATACCCCAGGCCATGCC
>JAURWD010000139.1 GCA_030655145.1 Ferruginibacter sp. | reverse complement strand
CCCCCATGATCGTCACACCACCTGGACAATTAACCCTCACACTATTTAAGTCCAGCGAATTACTGATATTCTCAACGATGAGTTCGCTGTTTCCTTTTTGAATGTCGGCCTTCGCCACGTGGCTCATCTCTGCCCCTGTTCGAAATACCGTCACCTTGGTGAGACTGGCTTTAATTGATGTTTCTTTTTCACCTGCAATACATAGGGAACAAATGTTCCAAAATGAAAGGAGTAATAATAGTTGTTTCATGCTGTTGTTTAGCACCAGATGCCGCCACCTCAGCAATTACATAACCGCATTAAAAATTTAAAGTGAAGAAATTGATAACACGATTCAAAAAAGATGGGACAATGACGGAGCAGGATGCAAACTCCCGGTTAGGCGTAATCGAAACTTGGGTACTGCTGAATTGATTGATAGGCAGCTGGTATCGGTTACTTTTTCACCAGCACCTTAAAAATCGGCTCAAGCATCAGGGCCCATTTTCTATATTCCGATCCTGAAGGATGAAGACCGTCACTGGCCACCAAGCCAGGATTAGTTAGCGCCTCCTTTGAGGACGGCGTGATGTCCACGTAGGTGCAACCTTCTGTGATGGTGACCTCGCGATTGATGACATTGAAGGAGTCAACCTGGATGGAGATCAACGCGCTGTTTGATCCCATTCCAAATGGTGTGACGCCATAATCTGGTATGGACAATACTATCACGTTTGTCCTCTTTTTTCCTGCGTAAGCAATTGCCTTTTCTAACAGCACCTTGAATTCCTCGCGATAGTTCGCCTGGGATAAACGCTGGTATTGGTTGTTAACCCCGATCAACAAGGTAACAATATCGTAGCTATTGTTAAGTGGGGGATTTGAATTTAGCCGGGTCAACAAATCAAAGGTGGTCCACCCCGTGCGGGCAATGATCTCGGGTTGGGCGATGACGATGCTGTCTTGTTTCAACAAAGCAGCAACCTGGTTCGGATATCTTTCTGCTTCCGAAACGGATTGACCAATGGTGTAAGAATCGCCTAGCGCCAGGTAGGTTTTAACACCCGGAGTATCTCCGGGTACCGGCGGCATCGTAGGAACCACCGGAGCTGCTGGAGTCTCAACGTCTGTGTACGTTCTACCATACTCATCTTTTGTACAGGAACTCGTGAACACGGCCAATAAAAAGGATACTATAATCAGCGGCTGCATAGTAAGTAATACGATATTTTGACCTTTTTGGTTCAAAAGCCTCACAAAAAAAGCCTCGTTTTTAGCGAGGCTTTAGCATTAAAATTTTTTGAACTATTTATACAAGATCTGGTAGTATTCGTCAGCCATCCTGTTGCTTTCAAACTGAACCTGGACGTCGTCCATACCATTTTTCATGATATCTCTCCAGGTTTCTTTGTTATCATAATACAACGGTAGAATCTGATTTTCGAGTATCTCGTAAAGCTGATTTAAATCGTACTCATCCTGTTCCTGCACATGAATGTTCTCATAATCGATCGCTGGGACCACAAAACCGTTATTACCGTCGTTGATGAACTCGCAGATCCAACCATCATTGGTACTGAAATTTACGGCTCCATTCATGGCTGCGGTCATACCGCTGGTACCACTTGCTTCGCGGGGAACTCTTGGATTATTTAACCACACATCTGCAGCTTGTTTTAATCGCTTGCTGAGCGACAATTCGTACCCGATACAAACCGCAACATTTTTGTATTGCTTACTCAGGTGAACGAGGTGATTGAAATCATTGATCGCCGGGTAATCCAGCGGGTATGGCTTTCCGGCCCAGATGATCTGAACAGGATATTTCTTATTATTTAACAGCGCTTCAAAGCGTTTATGGTCACGCGTGAGTAGCTCTGCTCGTTTATAACCGGCAAAGCGGCGGGCCCACACAATCGTTAGTACATCCGGATCCATCAATTTACCGGTTTGGTCAGCGACCAGGTCCATTGCACGTTTTTTTAGAAAACGCTTGCGATCATCAAACCAAACATCGTTGCCTTCAACCTTAGCCTTGTACAGTTGTTTATCTGCCCAATATCTCCAGTTCTGCGCATTCGTAATCGCTTTGATCTCGCAAATGTCCGGATACTTACCCCACATTTTACGACTCACCTCGCCGTGCAATTGCGAAACCCCATTGGCCAATTTCGCAAATCGCAGCGCGGCTAGAGAATGATTGAACAGATCGTCGTGTATTCCTGTCAGCCGTCTTACTTCATCCAGGTCGAGCCCGCAGAAGTAACTCATTTTTTGACAGAGATAGATATCATGCTTTTCGTTACCGGCTTCTTCAGGCGTGTGGGTTGTAAACACGAGGCGTTTTTTTACATCCGCTACGTTACCAAACTTCCTGTATAAGTAAAAAGCTGCGCTTAATCCATGCGCTTCATTCAAATGATATAATTCAGGATTGAAGTTGATCTCATCCATCAATTTCGCACCGCCAACGCCGAGGAGGATGAACTGCGCTACCTTGGTAGCTACGTTGCCATCATAAAGACGATGTGTGATCGTTTGCGTTACGTAATCGTTTTCAGGCAAATCTGTGCTCAACAAAAACATGGGAGCACTATTGAAAGTCTCTGGGTTTAAGTACCAGGCCTTTACCCAAATCGGGTTATCATGAATGTTTATCTGAAACTTGATCCCGGTATCTTCTAAAAAGTTGTAGATCTTTTCGTTCCACTGCACCTGTAAGGTTTGATCTGCATTACGTGCCTGGTCGTAGTACCCGTATTTCCATAAAATACCAATACCTACGAGGTTCTGCTTGAGTTCATAGGCGCTACGCATGTGCGAGCCCGACAGAAAACCTAGTCCACCACTATAGATTTTTAATGGTTGGTGAACGGCAAATTCCATGGAAAAATAAGCCACGCGTTTGCTGTAATTCTCGTTTACCGCATAAGGGACTTTAAAGTTGTAGAAACTCATAAAAGTTAAATAGTTTGAAAATTGGATTGCAATAATAAGTCAATTTCACTAAAAGCGCTTTTTCCGTGAAAGATATGTGTCATTTGTACACAAATCAACCTGTGCGTTTCACTGCCGGTCTATCTGTATGGAGATCTCATCCAGGTTGCCGAACTAAAACGTGGAATGCTTGCGCTTAGTATAAACTTCCGATAGCTAACGAGCTCTGACACTGCCTTTGCAATTTTTTTTATCCCTAAGACTTTATGAAACGAGCTCATCCTTGACAGCATCATACTGACACCAGATCTAATTCAGCCTGATTCTAATTTTGAAATCTGAAAACATTTTTTTAGGTTTACCTAAATTTAAAGTTAGGCAAAATGAACTTTTCTGTTTCCGAGGAGAATTATATCAAAAGCATTTACCGGCTGCAACAGCAACAGGAGGTTGTAAATACGAACTCGCTGGCGCAGGAATTAAACACGCGGGCAGCATCAGTAACGGACATGCTCAAAAAACTTCAGCTAAAAAAATTACTTGATTATGAAAAGTACCGGGGTTTTAAATTAAATGCGGCCGGTAACAAGATTGCTCTTACGATCGTGCGCCGGCACAGGCTATGGGAGTATTTCCTCGTAACAAAACTTGGTTTTGAATGGGACAAAGTGCACGCTATTGCTGAAGAGCTGGAACACGTGAGTAGCATTGAGTTGATCCAACGCCTGGATAGTTTCCTCGATCATCCACAAACTGATCCGCATGGCGATCCCATCCCTGATGTACATGGAAAGTTTACGCCCATCAAACAATTAAACCTGGGAGAAATTCCTGAAAAAAAATCGGTGATCGTAAGTTCCGTCAGTAACCAGTCTTCGGAAATGCTGGAGCTGTTGAATCATAATAATATTAAGATCGGCACCGGCCTGCGGGTAATTAAGCGTTTTGCATTCGACGGGTCCATTGAAATAAAGGTTAACAAACAAGCCACCTGTATTTTAAGTGAACAGGTCTCAAAAAATATTTTCGTCTACCATGATTAAATATTCGCACACAGATACTTCGCTGAGTGAAGTACACCAAAGCATTGACACTACTCATAAAAATAAAGGATGGCGAAGGATATTTTCTTTCCTGGGGCCGGCCTACCTGGTAAGCGTTGGTTACATGGACCCGGGCAACTGGGCCACCGACCTGGCCGGGGGTAGCAAGTTTGGCTATAGCCTTATCTGGGTATTGGTAATGAGTAACCTGATGGCCCTGCTCTTACAAGGTTTATCCGCAAGGCTTGGTATCGTACGGGGAAGAGACCTGGCGCAGGCCAACCGCGAAACTTATCCCCGGGTCGTAAATTTTGCACTCTACGTTCTGGCGGAGATCGCCATCGCAGCCTGCGACCTGGCCGAGGTACTCGGCATGGCGATCGGCATTCAGTTGCTCACTGGGATGCCCCTGGTTTGGGGCGTTTCTATTACAGTGCTGGATACTTTTCTCTTGCTATACCTCCAGCGGCTGGGTATGCGAAAAATGGAAGCCTTTATCATTACCCTTGTGGCCATCGTAGCGATCTCATTCCTGATCGAGATCATTTTTGCCAAACCAGACCTGGCGGAAGTTGCGCGGGGTTTTGTTCCGGGAGCCTTAACAGATGAAGCCCTATATATCGGGATCGGAATCATTGGGGCCACGGTAATGCCACATAATCTTTATTTGCATTCGGCCCTGGTTCAAACAAGAAAAATTGACCGTACCGATGCCGGGATAAAGCAGGCCTTGAGGTTCAACCGGATCGACACGACCATTGCCCTCAACCTTGCCTTTTTTGTGAACGCCGCTATCCTCGTGCTTGCGGCAACAGTTTTCTTTAAAACGGGCAATTCACATGTTGCGGAGATCAAGGAAGCACACCGGCTGCTACCAGGCTTTCTGGGGGATCTTGCGCCAAAATTATTCGCGATAGCACTCATCGCTGCAGGGCAAAGTAGTACCATCACCGGAACCCTGGCTGGGCAGATCATCATGGAAGGTTATCTCAGTCTTCGCATTAACCCGTGGGTGAGGCGGCTGGTCACGCGACTGCTGGCAATCATCCCTGCCCTGGTGGTTATCATTATTTATGGAGAAGAAAATGTTGACGCCTTGCTTGTCTTGAGCCAGGTGGTATTGAGCCTGCAGTTAGGTTTTGCAATCATCCCGCTGATACACTTCGTGAGTGACAAGCAAACTATGGGCAATTTTGTTATTAGCAAACTAACAAAAGTTGCTGCCTGGCTGATCGCTAGCGTACTGGTCTTCCTTAATTTAAAGATGTTGATCAATGAGGCAAGTGGCGTGTTTACCGGCGACAACATCTACCCGAAGATCATTCTTGTTGTCCTCGGTTTATTGTTTTTAGCACTTCTCCTCTACATCATTTTTTCACCAATTTTTACGAAGCCAAAAACCCGGTCCTCTATTGAAATGCATAAAGGTGAAGGTGAGATACCCAACCTCGTTATCCCTAAATTTCATAAGATCGCCATAGCGCTGGACTACAGTTCTAGTGACGAGAAACTGTTGTCATTTGGACTTGGCCAGGGTCAACCCAACAGTGAATACATATTGGTTCATATTGTGGAAAGTGCCTCCGCCCGACTACTCGGAAAAGACAGTGATGACTACGAAACCAGGAAAGACCAGGAAAGAATGGATATGTATGTTGCCCAACTAAACCAACAAGGGATTAAAGCAAGCGGACATCTTGGTTACAAATACCGGGCGAAAGAAATTGTTCGATTGGTGAAGGAAGTGAATGCGGATATGCTGGTAGTCGGCGCCCATGGCCACACCGGGTTAAAGGATTTTATTTATGGCGAAACGGTAAACAGTGTGCGGCACGAACTAAAGATCCCGGTTTTGATCGTTCACATCTAATGGAAGAGCTGATTGCTCTTTGAGTGCTGCAGTAAGTTGATTGGATATTTTAAGGTCCCAGGCAGATTGCTTTTCGGGAATGCGGCTATGACTTGTCTGAATATCATAGTCGTTTTGCATCTTACTCATTTCAAGGGCAGTTTCATTGTAGATCTTTTCAATTACCGATACATAATTGCTCACCGTGTATTGCGCCTTACGAAGTTTGTTTATGAACACGACCGTGTGTATATAGGCTATATCGAAATGCTTTTGCTCATGGTTTAAAATGTATGCTGTTTTGAAGTTCTTCTTCACCCAGGAATCCTTCCGGGAAAAACTGCAGTTGACATTGATCAGCAATTCGGCGGATTGTTCAATACGCTTAAAAGCAAGTTTCACCCCGAAGCCGGCATTCGTTATCGCGGCTGCCTCACTTGCTTCATTGGGCTTTGCCTGGAAATCACTCCAGGCCAGTAATTGATCAGGTTTGTAAATAATGACCTGTTTGTCAAGGTTGGATTGCGGCTCCACATAATTGACAACAACATTCAACTTTTGCGCAAAGCTGTTGATTACACTTAAAACAATGATTGTTACTAACGAGAGAATTTTAGTCATGTAAATTACTTGCGGGGCTGAATGCAATAATCAAACTTTTATGAGGAGGTTTTTGTTTCATCAACAAAATTTAAAAGACTATTAACAGCCAACCGCTATTCCTCGATGTAGTCAAGATCCTTACCAAATGTTTCTTCTGTAAACCAGGCAGCAACCACACTAATGGCCATAACGATTGCACCTGTTATCCAGCCCGCGGTTATGTAATCGCCGGTCACGGTTTGTAACCATTTAAATAAGATCATAACTAATGGCAGTGCACCTCTTACCATGTTGGGCACCGTGGTGGCCGCTGTTGCGCGGAGGTTGGTACCAAACTGTTCAGCTGCCATGGTCACAAAGATCGCCCAGAAGCCGGTGGCGAATCCAAGTGCTGCACATATAAAATACATGCCGGCAGCCGTGCCATTTTGTTGAGTGAAATAAAAGAAGATTGAAATGATGGTAAGAACATAGAAAATGAACAATGCTTTCTTTCGACTTTTCAACCAATGGCTTACAAACCCGACAACAACATCAGCAACAGCAATGGCCACGTAGGCGAACATGGTTGATTTTTTCGGCATTACTTCCTCAGTAAATCCGAAAGCAATGGCAAAATCATTGGAGAAAGCCACCAGGATCCCGATGACGTACCAGGTAGGTAAGCCAATAAGAATGGCCATTACGTATTTTTTGAATCTTCTCTTATTCGTGAAAAACATGAAGAAATTTCCCCGGGAAACAGACAACTTCTGGATGTTTCGAAACATGCCACTTTCGAAGACGGATATACGCAGGATCAACAAGCAGAAACCAAGCCCACCACCAATGAAATAACAAATACGCCAGTTGAAATTTTGGGAGACAAAATATGCCACTACTGCCCCGGTGAGACCAATACCCGCAACCAATGAAGTACTTAAGCCACGCTTTTCTTTACTTACCAATTCGGAAACCAGGGTGATTCCTGCACCAAGTTCACCTGCAAGCCCGATACCCGCGAAGAAACGCGTAAGGGCATATTGATTGGGCGTTTGTACAAACCCGTTTACAATATTGGCGACGGAGTATAATATAATGGACCCAAAAAGAACACTGAGCCTTCCTCGCTTATCACCCATTACTCCCCAGATGATTCCTCCGATCAACAGGCCAATCATTTGAATGCTGATGATAAACTCTCCTTCTGATTTCACCATCGCCGGTGTTAGTCCCAGGTCGGTCAAACTTTCAACCCGAACGATCTGGAACAACAACAGGTCATATATATCTACGAAATAGCCGAGGGCGGCGACGAGCACGGTGATGTTAAAAATGGAAGTCGTTTGTTTTTGCGTCATACAGCTAAGCCGAAATATCTGGTGTGGATTTAGGTTTTTTAGTGAAGAACAATTTGATGAGGATCGGGGCGGTCGTGATCAACACGATGCCGATAACGATCACTTCCAGGTGTTCTTTCAAATCAAAGTCAAACCATTTCAGAAATAAAATTTGCAGATAATGTCCTGCAAACAGCATGGAGAAAACCCAGGCGACGCAGCCAACAATATTGTAATAAGTGAACTTCTTTTTTTCCATGGACACAATGCCAGCCACAATAGGAGCGAAGGTGCGGATAATGGGAAGAAACCTTGCCATCACAATCGCCCCGCCCCCATGTTTATCATAAAATTCCTTCGCCTGCAATAAGTACTTCTTCTTAAACAGGAAAGTATCTTTTCGCTCGAAAAGAAAGGGGCCACTTTTCTTACCAAACCAATACCCCACAAAGTTCCCCAGGATACCCGCAGCTGAGATCACCAGCCCAAGCAAGACGAGATGGAGAAATGAACTATTTAGGTCGAGTCCGAGACCGGTCTTGACCAGGTTGTCGCTAAAAATGCCGGTAACAAATAATAAGGAATCGCCGGGCAGGAAAAAGCCCGCGAATAAACCCGTTTCAGCAAAAACCGCGAAGAGGATAAACCAGAGGCCACCGTTATCAATATACCACTGTGGCTGGAGTAATTGGGTCCAATGAAAATCCAGCAAAATAAAATCAGGCATAAAAAAATTTAATTCTTAATGATAAAAAGACAGGATATCTTCTGTAAGGAATTTGACGAAAACAAATTTAGCTGTTAAACCCATCAGTCAGCAAATTAGCCATCCGTGAGTTCTCCCTCCCACTTGCTAACAACTGCTGTGGCGATGCTGTTGCCTACCACGTTGGTCGCACTTCGGCCCATATCGAGCAACGGATCAATACCAAGCAATAAAGCAATTCCGGCTTCAGGAATATCAAAGGTTGCCAACGTGCCCGCAATAACGACCAACGATGCACGCGGTACCCCGGCAATACCCTTGCTGGTTAGCATGAGGACAAGCAACATGGTGATCTGTGTAGGAAACGGAATGTCCATTCCGTAACTCTGGGCGATGAACAAAGAAGCGAAAGTCATATACATCATACTGCCGTCAAGGTTGAATGAATAACCCAGGGGCAAAACGAAGCTTACGATCTTGTCTTTGCATCCAAATCGTTCCAGCTCTGTCATGGTTTTTGGAAAGGCCGCCTCACTGCTGGAAGTAGTAAAAGCCAGGAGGATAGGTTCACGCATCCGCTTCACGAGGTTCATCACTCTCTTCCCGATAAATAAGAACCCGGCAATGATGAGACAAATCCAGAGTAATAGCAGGCCGAAATAAAACTCACCGATAAAAATGGAATAGGTTTTTAAAATGCCCAGGCCCTGTTTGGCGACGATCGCCGTCATGGCACCAAATACGGCCAGGGGTGCAAAGTTCATCACGTACCCTGTTACCTTCAATATGATGTGAGCGATGGCATCCAGGGAGCGTACGACAGGTTTAGCAATATCACCCAAGGCTGCGGCGGCTACGCCAAAAAACAAGGCAAATACAACGATCTGTAATATCTCGTTCTTCGCCATCGCGTCAATAACGCTTGCAGGGAAAACATGGTAGAAAAAATCCTTGATCGTAAGCGCCGCTTTGTCGATGCCGGTATTGGCAGATTGATCCGGCAAGGCTAAATGCATCGAAATGCCGGGCTTGAATATATTTACCAATATCATTCCCAGTAAGAGACTTAACAGGGAAGCACACACGAACCACAAAAGGGTCTTGCCTCCAATGCGCCCGACGGATTTAATATCGCCGAGTTTGGCCACGCCCACTACCAGTGTTGTAAAGACCAGCGGTGCAACGATCATTTTTATCAGGCGGAGAAATATGTCAGCAAGAATCGTGAACCAGTCTAGCTTTTTATCCCGAGCCTTTACATTCTCACTTTTCTGGCTGGCAATGAGTGAGCGCTGAAGCTGCATTTCTTTGTAAGCAGGATTCAACGTATCTGTCAGTGCAGCCAGCTCGGCCTGCACGATCTGCAAAGAGTCTTTATACTTTTTGATGGAGGCAAAACCTACAGTTTCGTCTGGGGTAGACAGCAGGTTTGTTTCGGCTTCCTTTTTCTTCTTTTCGAAGGTAGCGTGCAGGCTGTGGAGGTAGTTGTAGCGGGTGCTGTCTTTCACCGTTTCATAGGGGGCCATGCGTTGGTGAAGATCCTTTGCCTGCAGTTCCGCGTTTGCAATTTTTGTATTCTCCGTCCCTACATAAACTTTATTTATAATGAATCCAGCTATAATTCCCGCGACCAATGCAATTCCGATGTAGAGAGTAAGCCTGTTCCGCTTTGCGGGCTGAATATCCATATTTTTCTATTAGGGTCGCAATATAATATTTAATACTTGTTATAGCCTCGGGCCTATCAAAAATCTAAGATTGGCCGCAATTAAGAATTTATTGCTATTTTTCCGATTCATTGTTTACTAAAACTAAAACACAGTATGAGTTTATTTGCAAAAAAGCCAATGGTAGATTTGTTGGCTGAAGCGGGTGAATCTGGGAAAGGATTGAAGCGTACACTGACCGCCGGATCTCTCGTTGCATTGGGTATCGGCGCAATCATTGGCGCAGGTTTATTTGTTAGAACTGCAGCAGCTGCTGCACAGAATGCAGGACCTTCCGTAACAATAGGTTTTATCGTTGCCGCTATTGGCTGTGCACTAGCTGGACTTTGTTACGCTGAACTTTCATCATCTATTCCAATTTCGGGTAGCGCATACACCTACACGTATGCAACCATGGGTGAATTACTTGCCTGGGTTATCGGTTGGGATCTGGTACTCGAATATGCAGTTGGCGCGGCTACGGTAGGGATCGCCTGGAGTGAATACCTCAACAACCTTCTTGTAAATGTTTTGCATTGGAAAGCCATCGGTTATGCGTGGTGCCATTCTCCTTTCGAAGTTTCACCGGTAACGGGCGAACACGGTATTATAAACATTCCGGCACTCGGAATCGTGACCGTACTTAGCCTCTTGCTCATTAAAGGCACACAGGAATCTGCTTTTGTAAACGGAATTATTGTTATCACCAAGGTTGCAATTGTAATCCTCATCATTATCCTGGGCTGGGGCTTTATCAACCCGGAGAATCATACTCCTTACATTCCTGAACCAGCTGTCTATTCGGATCATCAGGGCATTGGCCATAATTATGGTGGTGTGATGGGCATCCTCGGCGCAGCGGGTGTCGTATTCTTTGCATTCATCGGCTTTGATGCGGTAAGTACGGCGGCCCAGGAGACTAAGAATCCTAAAACTGCAATGCCAATAGGTATCCTTGGATCACTGGCAGTTTGTACGGTTTTATACATCCTCTTTGCGCACGTGTTGACGGGACTGGCACCGGTTGATTTTTTCCGCACCACGGGAAAGGAAGCTTCTGTGGTTGTCGCCATCGACAAGTATATGCCGGGTTACGAATGGCTGGGTAAGCTTGTAACTGTCGCTATCCTGGCAGGTTTTTCTTCAGTAATTCTTGTTATGCTGTTGGGACAAAGTCGTGTTTTTTATAGCATGAGCAGGGATGGACTTTTACCAAAAGTGTTTAGCGATGTACACCCGAAATACAAAACGCCTTATAAAGCAAACCTGATCATCCTGGTGTTAGTAGGTTTATTTGCTGCCTTTGTACCAGGAGATATCGTAGGCGATATGACGAGCATTGGAACCTTGTTCGCCTTTATTCTTGTTTGCGCCGCTGTGATCATTTTGAGGAAAACGGAACCAAACTTACCACGTGAATTCAAAACTCCGTGGGTTCCAGTGGTGCCAATTCTCGGCATCATCGTTTGTGCAGCTATGATCTTCGGACTGGGCTGGACCAACTGGCTGAGGTTATTTGGTTGGTTGGCAATTGGGTTCCTGATCTACTTTGGTTACAGTGTAAAGAATAGTAAACTTAGAAAAAAATAAAAGTGATTTATAAAACAAAA
>JAURWD010000127.1 GCA_030655145.1 Ferruginibacter sp. | reverse complement strand
GCCATCACCAACTATAAAGAACTTTATTTCCTGATTGGTCTTCAAAATTTCAGCTGCCTCCAGTATCACATCCAGCCCCTGGGCATGACCAACAATTCCAGCATACATCAAAACAAAATCTTCCGCTGTAACACCGTAATTAGTTCGAAACGTATCACCGTTAGCTGACACATCGTATTGATTAAAATCTATCCCATTCGGTAGCCACACCGTGTTAACTCCAGGAAACCGCTGCATAATATTCGCGATGATCCCTTGGGTTTGACCACTGACCAAACTCGAATTTTTGTAAAGTATCTCTTCCAGCTTGTACGACACCCCGAGAAGAGCTTTATTGGTAACGATGCCCAACTTTTCAGCACTTTCCGGCCATAGATCCGATACGTTGAAAACAAGTTTAGATCTCATGATCCATTTTAACACCAAGGCTGAAAGGCCAAGAAAAAGCGGCGGTGATTCGCAAATAATTATGTCGTGCCTTTTGATTTTTATCAGTCCAATAATGAGGGATGTAA
Organism: Ferruginibacter sp.; assembly: GCA_030655145.1. Taxonomy (GTDB): domain Bacteria; phylum Bacteroidota; class Bacteroidia; order Chitinophagales; family Chitinophagaceae; genus Ferruginibacter. Next base: position 15,037 of record JAURWD010000127.1, on the reverse strand, counting down.
ACACGAAAGAAAAATAATTGCAAAGGCGAAGAAGAACGCCTTTACCTTTTGCTACAAAAATCCAACTCCGATAGATGGTAAGTTTGCCATCGGCTTCTTTTTTAAACCACTTCCCTTTATACCCTTCCTTAATCTCCATCTGCGGGTAATTCGGCATTGCGGTGAGTATGCTTACTTCCGCACCAAGATCTGCGATATAGCCGGCCAACGAATGCAGCCTGTTTTGAGGTGCACCTGTTTCGGGAGGGAAATATTGAGTCAGGATTAAAACTTTCATGCTGACAGCAAAGCCTGGCAAATATTTTTACAGGCATTTCCATTGCCGTATAGATTCATTGTTTCAGGGAATTTCATGTTTAGAAACTCATTTGTTTTCTGGATGATCAATTGTTTATTCGTGCCCACGATAACATTATAACCATTTTGAACAAGTTCGACCCATTCTGTCTGATCTCTTGTGGTGATGCAGAATTTACCGAAGAAAAAGGCTTCTTTCTGAAGCCCGCCACTATCGGTTATTACAAGAGAGCAAGTCTGGAGTAACATGATCATATCGAAATACCCGACTGGATCGATTATTGTAAATTTTGGTTCGAGTTGCTGTTGTTCAATTATCTTCTTCGTACGGGGATGCAAGGGTACGATCACCTGCGTGTGCTGACTTATTTCATTTAAAGCGCTGATCAGCGCTTCCAAATTTTGCTTGTCATCGGTGTTCTCAGCCCGATGAATGGTTGCAAGAATGAATGGCTGATTTCGAAGTTTCATTTGTTCAAGCAATGTTGATTTCTGTGCCGCCTTCTGTGCATAATACAATGCGGCATCTTCCATGACATCGCCGGTCTTTATTTTCCTGGATGAAAAATTATCAAACCCCTCATTCTTTAAGTTGGCCATTGATGTGTCTGTTGGACAAAACAACCAGTCACTAATTCTATCAGTAAGTATCCTATTGATTTCCTCTGGCATCTGCATATTGAAACTGCGAAGGCCAGCTTCAACATGTGCAACTTTCACGTGCAATTTTTTTGCTGCCAACGCTCCGGCAATTGTGGAATTAGTATCTCCGTAGACCAAAACAGTATCGGGCTTATCGTTTGTAATGATCTTTTCAATTCCTTCAAGCATTTGTCCCGTCATAGCACCATGGGAAAGTCCGTTGATATTAAGATTATAATTTGGCTTTGGAATTTCCATCTCATCAAAGAAAATTTCCGACATATTTGAATCAAAATGTTGACCGGTATGGACAATGATTTCAGTTAAACCGGGATGTTGCCTTATCTCTCTTGAAAGTGCTGCAGCTTTAACAAATTGCGGTCGGGCACCAACGATGGTCAGTAATTTCATGCAGGTCTTTTAACGTAAGAAATAATAGCTTTAAATTTTCCATTTTGATTGCGGGGAATCGCGGCTACCTCAATTATTGCGAGGTTAATGGGCCCTAGCTGGGAAATCATACGAGTCTCCAAAGTTTTCCGTATTTCCGGTGATACATTGGATGTAGTAACTAATTTGATTTCAAATTCATTTATAGTATGTTGAATTACCTGCCCCTCAACTACCCCGGGAAGATCCACGAAAATACCATGAAAACGCACCATCTCTCTACCATCGACACCAATAACGGTATCCTCTACACGCCCCACTATTTCATCAACGATCGGCATATTTACTTTACAACTGCATTCCTGCACTTTACTTAGACGAAGTACGTCGCCAATTCGATACCGAATCAAAGGCTGATCGTAATTTAATAAACCAGTACAAACTGCTTCACCTTCCTCGCCAGGCTGTGCCGGATTTCCATCAGTTTTAATAAGTTCAATGATGCCTACATCCGGGCTGATATGTAAACTTCCGGCGGAGCATTCACTTACTAACCCGCAGGCCTCAACGCCACTGTATCCATCATACGAATCACATCCATAAACACGCCGGAAAGTTTCCCGCATTTCCTGCGTGAGCTTTTCACTGCTGGTGATCACTGCCTTAAGGTTTGGTGCCTGTATTCCTTCTTCTTCTATAAAACGTGCCAGGAAATAGTTGCTCATTGCATATCCCGTCATATATTCTACCTTGCCTTTTATCATTCCCTCAACATAATTGCGGACAGCCTTTCTTGAAATATGATAGGCTGAAAAATAAGTTTGTTTCTCAATAAAATTATAACGGTAAAAGGGGCCCTTAGAATCACCATCCTCCACAATTCGCCTTCCACCAATTGTGCCTCGTGGGGTTGCGATAGTTACTCCGGCCCAATGCCTGATTCTCGCTTCAAATGCTGCTGACCACGCCTGGTGCATTCGCGGCGAAAATAAAATTTTAGTTGGCGTGCCGGTGCTGCCACTGCTTGAAAAAAATTCTCCACCCGGTTCGCGCTTACTGGATAACAGCCTGCTCTCTCCTAAACTGCGCAGAGCAGATTTCTCGAGGTAAGGAAGCCTATGAAGATCTGCAAGCGTGAAAGTTGATAACTGTTGGTGGGTAAGACCTGAGCTCTCAAACGCCTGCCTATAAAATGGAACAGTTGTAACTGCATGTTGTAATAATTTTTGCAGTTCCGCTTCCTGGTAATTTTTCCATTCATCGTTACTGAATACTTCACGAAGTTTCCAGCTTTTTAATGCTGTTTTATAAATTCCACCAAACCTGCGCCTGTTCCATAAATATCCAAAAACAGCTATCGCCATATTTTGAATTGAAACAGGTAAACGTGGGTAAACTGATGTTTGGAACCAACCAATCAACATAATGATTCAATTAAACAGTACCATCGTTCTTTTATATTATTCCAACTAAAAGATTCAGATTTCAGTCTTGCATTCGCAACCAGTTTCCTACTCAGTGTCTCATTCTCGTAAACCTGCATTACCTGGAATGCCATATCAGGAACATCGTTAAGTTTAGTGATCAGGATGTCGAAATTATGCTTCCACATTTGAGGTATCTCCCCCACATTATTCGAGACTATCGGAATGCCGCAGGATGCAGCTTCCAATACGGAAATTCCAAAGCTTTCGAACTTGGTAGTATTGACATAAACGGTATGCGAGTGATAATAATCTTTGAGCAACTTATTATCAACATAGCCTGTGATAAAAACACTATCCTGCAAGCCAAGTTTGTTGATATAGCGCTTGGTCTCCGTCCGCATACCTATATCAGGCCCAACCATAGTTAACGTAGCATCCGGGTATTTGTCTTTTATAAGCCTGAGAACATCGACAGCCATTTTAGGCTGATAAATTTCACCGAAAGCCCGAACCCATAATATTTTCAGGGGACCAACAGGACGGTCAGAATGAAAAGGGAATTTTCCCAGGTTGATACTGTTAGGGATGTAACTAATATCAAAACCATGGGCGTGGAAAAAAGTCCGTAAATAATTTGACGGTGTTACCAGGGCATTCGCTTTCCTGAAAGTCTTTCGCACCAGCACCCGGTTTGCAGAGAAAAATTCTGGAAGCTTTCCACCGTGAAGTGTGAGCACGACCTTTTTTCTAAACAATTTCGCAATGGATGAAGCAAAGGCTGCAATGAAAAAATTTTGCCCGCTGAATACATCGATATGCACCACTTTTGCCCTGCTACGGAGTAAGTTGAAAGTGATGTCTGCCATGCGAAGTGTTTTTTTCTGCGCTCTTGAAGTAAGCCTGCAAGAAAGGCCATCTTTGCGCAAGTTAAACATCAGTGATTCACTTGCGCCCAAAGATCCCTTTGTTTTTGAGAGGAAGGAACCGACAAATAAAACTCCACCTATACAAGAATTAAGTTCTAAAAGGCGATTAAATTTTGAAAATTCCAGCTCCCACGAACGCTTAATAGGATTGAAGTCAAACGAGCTAGCGACCTCCTTTCCGTTAAGCCCGGTTTCGATTTGTAATTCTTTTGAATCGAAAAGCGCCGAAACCTTTTCGACATAATCTGCAATTGAAAAATCATCTACCAGGAAGATATCCCTGTTTTCCTGGTACATGAAGGGGATCTCACCAACATTGCTGCTAACAATCGGTATTCCACAACTTGCTGCTTCCAATAGCGCGGCACCAAAACTTTCATAGGAGGTCGTGTTCAAATAAACCGCATGGCTTTGATAAAATTTATACAGGTCTTCGTTCGCAACAGGGCCGGTTAACACCACATAATCCTCGAGCTTCATTTCAGTGATCTGATCATTGACAGTACTTTGTAATCCAAGATCCGGTCCAACCATGGTCAGCCGCACATCCGGATATCTTGATCTAAGTTCTGCCACAACCTGGAGAGCGACCCCTGGATTGTAAACCGTTCCAAAGGCCCGAACCCACAATAAAGTATGTTCATTCCTCCTTAAATGCTCTCCGAAGGGAAATCGATCTGTATCAATGAAATTGGGAATATACTCTACTTGTATATCCTTTGTTTCAAAAAAAGTCTTCAGGTATTTCGAAGGACAAATTATATCGTTGGCTCGCCTCAAAACACTTTCCACCTTTTCTTGATTTTGAGTAAAGAACTGAACGAAATTCCCTCCACGAATCACAATGGTATACGGCCTATTTTTCACATGAAGGAAAAACGCAGCCCAGCGTGTAATAAGGAAACTTTGGCCACTGTACGTATCAATGAAAGCCTGTGAATATTCAGAAAAAAGTATCTTCCAGGCGATGTCGAGAAGGCGCAAAGGCTTAAAGCGAAATTTGGAAACAAGCCGGATCTCAACCATTTCATGCCGCTCAAACTTCCTGGCTAATTTTTCCGCGATTGATATTGAACCTCTCTGTTCAGACAAGTAGGTTCCAATGAAAAGTACTTTTTTATTCATGAGGAATCAGGTAAAAATTTCTGCCCTAAAAGAAAAGTCATTCTGTTCAGGCCTCGAAGACTAAATTTTTCCCGGGTTCAACTTCTCCGATTTTTTTTGCAGGAGTGCCACCGTAGATCGAACCATCTGACATTTGATCGTTTAGTACACTATTGGCTGCAAGCAGACACCTCGCTCCTACTCCACCACCGGCAACAATTGAACACATACCTCCAACCCAGGATCCATATTTGACGACAATGGGTCCCCTATTTTCATCACCACCGTACCGAAATGAACCATTCCCGAACGTGTGATTAGAACCTGCAATCATGCAATATGGCCCAAATAAAACATCGCTTTCAATGACCATACTTGCATTGAACCAGCTCCCAAAAGCTATGTATATGTTGTCTCCTAATTCCATGTCGTAAGGTCGATAGAAGGTTAGGTTTCGACCTAGTCGCAAATTCTTGCCGCATTTCTTGAAAAAGAAACTGGCAAGAAAACCGCGCAGTCTCAAAAACATAACGTTGTCGGGTAACCAATTTGTCAACAACAGCACGAAGTGCATCGGTATCGCGTATCGAAGGCTAGTTTTCACCTATGCTATAAATGTTAGTTAACAAGTGCGCTGTTTGAGTTTCAAGTGTATTTGATTGCGCGAGCACAAAACCGTTTTGTATGATTTTCCGCCGCAAGTTAGTATCCTCCACAACGAGCTTTATGGCATCTACTATTTCGTTAACATTTTTCGGCTGAATCAAGATAGCCTGCTCTTTATCCGTTAACACAAAAGGAATTGAACCCACGCTTGTAGCAATTACGGGGCATGAGTTCGCCATTGCTTCCCATATTGTTCGGGGGAAGCCTTCATGATATGACGGAATCAAATAGATATCCGCTTTGCGATACATTGCATTAAGCTCTTCGCCAACTGACATTTTAGGGTGAAAGTGCAAGAACTGCTGCAGCCCGAGATGCTTACCTAATTTTTGTAATTCAGCTTTTACAGGTTCGGCCTTATCTGTTTCCCACCCCACAAAATCCAATTGAAATGTCTTCCCGGAAATACTTAATTCTTTTATGGATTGAACTAATTCAAAAAGCCCTTTTGCAGGATCAAATCTACCCGTAAAAAGTAACCGGATTTCTGACGAGGCGCAAGTATCTTCCCGATAAAAAAAATCTTTAGTAGATAATGTTGTTGTCTTTATCAGGCCTATAAATTTAGAAAGCTTTTGATATTTTTCGAAGAGCGCAGGGGAGTTAACCAGCACCAATGATTTTTTCATTTGTGCTCTGAATAATGAATCATTAATGCGAAGTAATAGGATGATCATGGAGGACCTGATGGAATTGAATTTTATTTGCCTGGCTCCATCGAGGTAGTCGCCAACGATCATGTACACTATCTTTTTTGCCGGTACGAATTTATTTATGAATGGTGATAGTGGAGAGGGCGAGCGTACAATGAAAAAATCAATATTCGTTAAGACATGGAGCTTGCCTTTTAATATTTTCCGGTAAAAAATCATCCTGTGCCAGGCCGGTGTTTTCAACCCCAGGCTCACGAACAAAATATTAGGCGAATTCAGAAGGTAATCAGCACCATCCTCCGCCGGTGACTCGTGCATAACCAGGTAAAGCATTTTAACCTGTGCTGCCAGTTCGTTGATGAAAACCCCCAGGTAACTTGGAACAAATAATTTATTGTCAATCTTCCAAACAGGGATATGGTAATAAAAAGCTATTGTCCTACCCATGTGTAACAAAAAATCGATTTTTTAGGGTAGCCATTTTGTTTACGAACAGACTCTCTGACAAGTACATTATAAGTGAAATAAATAAGAAGAATATCATCCCAGTAAATTCTATAGTAAAGAGAGTTAACAAAAACGTTAGCATCGAAAACACTACAGCAAAAGTGAAGCCTTGGGTTTCAAGTCTAAACTTCGTCGTATACCGAAAAATTTTAGCAAATTCCCAGAACCAAAAAAAGATGCCAACTAAGGCGAACACCCCACCGGCGAGGATGAAAGTGAGGTATTGGTTGTGGACCATTGTACTTTCTATACCGTCGGCTTCTATTTCCGCTCCAAAAACACCACGCCCAAAAGGATTTTCAAGTATAGTCACAAAGGCTGCAGCGATGAAGTCAAGTCGCATTCCGCTAGTCCGGCCCTGGTAATCCTCGTCGGTAACGTCAAATCGTTGCACTATGCTTTCGTTTGAACTTGCGATGTTTGAAAGGACAATGAACATTACGATAACCACTGGAATAGAGATAAATAATATCCTGCCAAATTTCACTTTACCTGAAAGTAAAGTAAGCAGCAGAACAAGAACAATGATTACGAGATTGCTTCTTGTTTCGGTGAGTAAGCAATTTAATATTCCTATAAAAATGATGAGGTAACCGAAAAGCCGGAGTTTCTGTTGTTTGTAAAAGAAGCGTAACGCAATATATATGCAGGAGACTGATGAATTGATTCCGATTACATGGTGATTAATTGCATCCTCTGTTGTGAAAAGTTTACTGTAAGAAACTGCATTAAATCCATTCAGAATCATAAGATTGAATACGTAATAAGTCCAGTGCACAAGATTTAATACAAAGAATGCATCAATCAATTTTTGAAAGACTTTATTACTACAAAGAGTGGCAACGCCAATTGCACCAACCAATAAAGTTATATTACCCACCGACCGGGACACGCTTTCCAGGAAGGCGTCAGAAAAAATAGCGCCAATAAGACTTCCAACGAAAATCAAGACCATGCCGAATAAAACACGGGACTTGAAGTAAAAACTTTTATTATAAATTAGTCCACAAATTCCAACGGTTAAGAAAGCTAACCGGCCCAAAGAAAAAGGAACACCAGGAATCAGGATCAAAAAGTCTTTGGCATTAATGGTTTCTGCAAGTGCAGGCACCATTAAAATTGCTAGAAAATATAAAAAACCTTTTGACATTATTTGACAGTTTCTCCGAGCTTGTCTTTCAAAAGTCTTGCACAATTTTCAACCGAATAGCTTCGGGCTAGTTTATAAGCATTTTCTACCCGTAATTCAACACCTGATTGGTTTTCAATCAAAGTGAAAACCGCTTGTGATATTTCAAGAGCACATTTTGGTCTTATAAATAATACCTCATCCGAGCTCACTAAGCCTGGGATACCTCCAACATCAGTTGTGATAACTGGCGTACAGCTACAGCTTGCTTCCCAGATTGAATGCGGAAACCCTTCGTGCCAAGATGGTAAAATGTAGATATCTGCTTCCCGATAAAAATTCAGCAGCTCGTTTCCAAATGAAACAAATCCTTGAAAACTAATCAACTCACTAATTTCCAATCGGTCGATCATTTGCAAAAGTTGTGTTTTATATTCCGGTAATATTCCTCCCACGATTTTTAAAGCACAAGGAAGTCCGCGTTTTTTTAATTCCGAAACTGCTTCAATCAATTCTTCAATCCCCTTATCCTTCACCACCCTCCCGCAAAACAACAACTTCGGAACTTTCTGAATCCCACGGAACTGAATCGGGATAAAATCATTTGCACTGATTGTATTCGTTGGAATGAACGTAGATCTAGTGTGCAAAATCTCGTCAAGCTCGTTCACGATTTTTGGTGAGTTCGCAAACATTTGGGCCCCTTTACTAATTAACTTCAACTGAATGAGCCTTACTTTATTTAAATACCAGAGTAATATCTTTAAGGTTGACAACCCAAATTGTGGTTTGCTGTCAATTAAACTCCCTACCAACAGGAATACTTTACTATTCGTGAAGGCCCGGTAAACTTCGTATTGACGGGGAGTAATGCCTCTGATGAGCAGGAAGTCGTACTTACCACTTAATTCTTTCCCCCAGTTTTTTATGCTGTTTGTTCTTTGCGCCTTGCTTTGTGCCCCACGGTATCCAATAGAGTAAAGTCTTATTTGCGAAGAGTCCACCAAATAATCCTGAAATTCTGTTTTGGCCGTTGTCATCTCAACTAACACCGCTACTTCCTCAAAATGATTTGACAATTCCTGCACCCAGGATCCAAAGAAAGATTGAAACCAAAATTTAGTGCCTTCCTGATACACCAATGAATGATGATGAATTATTATTTTCAAATTATTTTCTTTGGTACACTTCAGCCCAAGCTTGCTTATCAGTCCGCTGGATTAAAAAAACTGGCTATTCTTATTTTAAAACACAAACGGGAATAGCGATCCCCAAATTTTTGCCTGGATTTTTTGAGCACTGACTACTTAAATTTTTTGAAAAAGATGTAGGTCAGTTTCAAAATTGGGGTAAATGGAACTAACAAAACTGAGGCGTAAAACCTCGGCCTCCTGATAATCATGGCCGGGTACGAAGCATAACCAAATGCCAAATATCTTAATCCTCTTACCGCGTGGCCTCTTAAAATGGAATACCAGCCGGGATTTAGGATGATGTTATTGATAAAACTTAGTTGGGGTGCTTGTTTAGATAAGTTCAAAGTTTGAAGCAACGAGTGCGGGAAACTTTGACTCATCACATAATTATCAGTTAGACTTTTAATATTGTTCAAAGTTTGAATCTGGGCCAGATTATTAATGCCATGTACCCGGTAAGCAAATAAAGCTCGATTCACATAAATCACCTTTGGATTCTGCATCAATATTTTATGAGAAAAGAATGCATCGGGATAAACTGACATTGGGGTATTGTAACCCTCCACCGAATGATATAAGTTGCGCGAATAGCAGGTACTTAAAAATTGACCAGCAGGTTGAAAAGTTCCTGAGATGAGCGCTCGCAAAACTTCGTGTCCCGCCAATATATTAGTAGGAAGCGTCCTATCGAAATTTTTGTTTGCTTTAAAATAATTAAGTACGTCGCCTGTGGCTGCCGATTTAGCCCCGTTCTCAATTCCGTTTTCATCGATAATCGTAACAGACGACATTAGCACTAATTCTTGAGAACTTCCCTTTTGTTGTGCTATATTATCAGCATACATGCGTAATGCTCCAGGAAGCATTAAGTCATCAGACGACAACAAAATAAGATAATCTCCATTTGCCTGGATAGTTGCTTTATCGAGGTTGGGAGAGAACCCAATATTGAAATTATTCCTGAAGAATTTTATTCGTGAATCACCAATTGCTAAGACAACTTTTTCCGAGTCATCTGATGAGCAATTGTCAGAAACAATTATTTCGAAGTTAGAATAGTCCTGGTCTAGAACACTTTGAATGGTCTCAGTAATCAGGTGCCCGTAATTAAAATTTGGAATACAAACTGAGAAAAATATGGAGTCCATTAAGTTTTGATCATTTTAACATGTTCCTCAAAAATTGATTTAGCATCAGGAGTACCCATGTCCCACATTTCAGAGGCGGTTGAAAGTTGAATTCTATGGCCACTGGCTATCAGATCCTGATATAAAGGCATTATATAGAATTCACCTTTTGTTCTGCGATCTTGCCTCACAAGTTGCTCACCGTAATGTAAAAGTGTTGACCCTTTCGCAAAATAATATATCCCGGTGCTTGCATGATCAGAGATCCTAACTTTTTCAGCTACCTCGATTACATCTCCATTTTCATTAGTTTTCGCAAAACTCCAGTTATCCCCTGGCATATTCATTACGGATATTATTCCGGCAACCTTATCACTCTTATCCCTAATATCCTGTTCTAAGTTTGAGATAACCAAAGTGTCAGAACTTATAATCAAGACATCTTCATCGGTATCTAATAAATGTCTGGCTGCCAGAACTGTACACAACTGGCCGGAAGTGACATTTTCCAACAGTATTAATTCAAAACTTCCCGTCCATAAATTGTTCAGCCTCTCCCTTAATCCGTACTTTAATTCATGCTCCACCAGTGATACAACTATAAGTTTACTCACCTCGATGTCGCCAATACTTTTTAAAGCCCACTCGAACATGGGTTTACCGGCAACACTAATCAGTGGCTTTGGATCAGTAAATTCGCTTTGAGCGTACCTACTGCCTCTTCCTGCCATTGGCATGATTACAATCATTACTTTTCCTTTGCTAATTGCTTGATTAACGTGATATCAATATTCTCCCATGAGTCGTATCGTAAAGCCCGATCATCGATATATATGTCAGCGTTTGGTTTACCAAAATATATTTCATCATATTCAATTTGATGCTTCTCTAACCAGTCAAGTGTAACCTTCCCAATATTCTTAACTACCCTTCCCAAGTTGCTTTGTTGGGTCCCCATATTCCTTGCGGTTTGTATTATAATATAATGACCGTCTTTTCTTAATTCACTTATCCGGCTGGCGGATCCCTCATGCGGGATCAAGTCGGCATAGGTTTGATTTTCTGCTCTAATTGGGCAAATTGTGCCATCAAGATCAATTACTATTCTCATTTATTTTAAATTTAGTTGGTTGAGAGGTCTATCTTAACTCCCGAGTTTATCCGCGGATATCGCTGTTAAAAATTTCGTTCATTAATTTGATGCCTTCAATAAACATCATTTTTTGCCTTTCTGGTTTGTCTTTATGCAAAGGCAACATAGAAATGAAAAGTAAGGATTCAATGAATTTTATTTCGTTGATGCTATAACCAGACTCTGTTAACATTTCGTCTAACAAATTTGCTATTTCCTTTGAATTGTCATTTACATAAATTTCATATTGAAATTGATCTCGTGCCACGGTAACTTTAAAAAGATCCGACACGATAAAATCATAGTTGCCGGCAATGCTGTGTCTCAACTTTGCCATATCATATCTTGGATCTCCATATATACCCCGGCTTCCGAAACTACCGCGGGGATCTATGAGTTTTGTAATTTGAGAATTAATATCATAAAGTATATTGGACAAGCAAAAGTCACCATGAATTAAACTGGAGGTAGCATTTTCAACCAGTTTGTTACATTGTTCGATAATCGACTTTTGAAGTAATGGTAAATTTTTGTAGCAGATCCCATTGATATAAACTTCGTCCTTTTTTAACAACTCCTTCCAAAACTGATCTTCGCTAAGAGCTTCTAATCTTTCAAAGGTTTTATTCTGGTACACATCGTGATAGTCCTCCTTTTTCACTTCTGTCGTATGTTGCAGAAATTCACTATGAATCAACAGTAATTTCTTCATTACTGAATGCCAGTTCTCGACAGACATATCCGAATACAGGTATAATTCCGCCAGGTTTGGATATCCATAATATTCCTGAACCATATGGAGCTTCCCATTATGCTCTTGCTTGCTTACTATTCGAGGGATCAATGCCATCAATCTTTCGGGAATCTCTTCATACCAATTAAGCTCATTTCTCAACTTCTTATCAAACTCACTTACTTTGGTAATTGTATTTAACAGAGGATTAATCGTGAGCGTATTGAAATACCTCGATTGCAAAAGTTGTTGTTTTGCCTTTATAAGATTGTCAATGTTTCCAAAATCGAACCACTGATTAGCCATTATGATTTGTAAACTTCTTTGAGACTTATACCTATTCAAAACGTCTGACAGCTGCCTTTCTTCCGCAAGTTGAGCGTCAGCTGCATTCCTGAATAACAAGTCTGTATCTGCAAGGCAATAAAAACCACAGGCGGCATGCAACGTACCGTGCCGGTTAGGTTGTTTATCTATAAAATCTAAAATATTTCCGTTGTTGTCAAATGTCGTCAGGCACCAGCGACTACTGTCTTCAACCTCGTGCACAAAAATTGAGTCTGGTGAATCGGGTAGTTCATCCGCAATTAAAGTATCCCCAAGCAGAATATTAACCGGACTATGCAAGTCAACATTTTCTAATCCGCATTTCAAGGAGTCAACTATTGAATCGGTTTTGTCTAACGCGATAATGGTCAGATTCAATTTGTTTGAGAAGGCCCTGTTAAGGAAACTGTTCAAGTGCAAATCGTCGCGACGTGTGACAATGTAAACATGGTCTGGCTTTTTTTTCATCAAGTTTTCCAAGATCCAGGCTATAACCGGTTTGCCATTGATTGGAATCATTGAATTCGAGGAATTTGTATTGACAGGAAGGTTGAGATAATTGATTCTGCCTGCAGCTAAAATGAGGTATTGACTATTGCTGAAATTAATGGGCAAGATTAGAGGAATTAAGGGATAAGTAGATTTGTTCTAATTGGGTCAAAATGATTTCAGGCTTGAAATTGCGGGAAAACGCAAGCGCACTACTCACCATTTGATTTCTAACTTCTTTATTGTTTATGACATAAGAAACTTTTTCAATTTCGGACTGAGAAATTTCTGGCGAAATCAAAAGTCCCGTAATACCATCCGTAATTAATTCACCTGCGCCTCCTGCATTGATTCCTATAACTGGCACCCTGTTAACCATTGCTTCAATAATTACCCTTCCAAATGGTTCAAATGGTGCGGGATGGATCAGGAAATCAATCTGGGAATAAATCGAATCCTGTGGTATGGAACCTTTGAACTTAACGTGATCCTCAACTCCAAGCTGCTTGATTAGATTTTTGAGACTCAATAAATAGTCATCAGTTTGCACAGGAAGACTTCCAAAGAAAACCAATTGCAGTTGCTTATCTGGATTTTGGTCTTGAAGATTTTTCAGAAGTCGTATTGCCAACTCATGATTTTTCCATCGGGCTGTAAGATTCGCAACACATCCAAAAACTTTCGTAGCAGAAACACGCTCACTGGTTGAATGCGTTTGCTCCTTTATTGGATTGTAGAGTACGATCATCTTTGATTCAGGAAAATCAATCTTGCTCGCGTTAAATGTATAGTGAGAATTGCAAATGATTTTGGTGCATAGCAGGGACATCAAATTCTTAAAAAAAGCTGTGCCCTGAAAATATAGCTTTAGGGTCGACCCCACTCCGTTTCCCGTAATCTCACGGATGTGTAAAATATGGGGTTTTCGTGCCAATTTCGCTGCCAGCGCACCATCGATTGAGAAACAGGTGTTACTGTGAACTATATCAATTTTGTGTCGTTTTAAGAACAGGTAAATTTTAACGACCGGCAGTATATGCCACCCACTTTTATAAGCACTATAAAAATAATTACGTACTGATCCAAGCAAAGTGTTTTTTTGCGCAGCTGAAGAATAAAACTTCATCGGCTTCACTAAGATGATTGCTTCACAATACGGTTGAACCAAATTGAAATAGTCGGTTCTGGATGAGTGCGGTAGCGTAAGATAAATTCGGTGGCCTTGATTTTTCATGAATTTAATTGTTTCCAACAAACTCAACTCGGCGCCACCAATTGAATTGGAATGGGAATGAAACAGAATTTTTTTCAACCGTTTTTCTTAATTCGTTTCATCAAAAACGACAACGAATACGTTTTAAATAGAAACTTAAACGTAGTAAGGGTAATCACAAGCTGAATTAGCAAGTGTATGAGGATCCCACTTACGCTATTGTTCAGTGAGTAAAAAACCACAACATTGATAGCCGATGACATAAAAATCAATAAATAGGGGACAACCGGGTAATCTATAATAATTTGCCTCCTTGCTTCTGGCAATACAAAATACCCGATCACCACATAAGCAAAAGCCTGTGCAACGATGAACGAATACGGAGGATGAAATTCCAGGGTGATGAAGGACAGTATGATCAAACTAATCATTCCCCAAAATGATGCCTGGAACATCATTCTTTGTTTACTTGATAATTCAAATCCAGTCGTCACCATATAATAGATTCCCTGGCATACACTTATAAACATTATAAAAGGTGTAAGCCCTATTCCTGACCAGTATTTCTTAGCGATCAGGAGATGGAAAAAAGTTGGAGTTAGGATTGACAGCACAGCCCACATCGAAAAAATGATCAACACATAAAAAGAAGTGATTTCTTTAAATATTTTTGAAGGATTCGTATCAGTCTTGTGAATTTGAAATTTGAAAGGCACCCAGGATTGGTGGATGATCGTAACAAAAAAAGAAATCGGCTTCCCCAGTTTAGATGCGACAGCGTAAAGCCCGGCAGCAGCTATCCCCAATTTTTGATTAATTACAAAAGCCGTGAACATTGAAATTACCTGCCCCTGTATTTTGTGAGGGATGACCGGAAGCCCGTAACTCAACAACTCTTTTGAAATTCTATTTGCTGGTTTTATGAACAGAAAATTTTTGTTAGAAACCCCGGCATATAAAATAATCTTATAAACGGAAGTTGACAACATTGCAATCAATGCCCCCGTTACTTTCCATTTCAGGTATAACACAAGGAAAATTGAAACAGTTAACCCAACGACTATTGAACTTACATTGAT
>JAURWD010000126.1 GCA_030655145.1 Ferruginibacter sp. | reverse complement strand
CCACATCGTTGACATTGGTCCCGAAGGCGGCGATGGCGGCGGTCTGGTGTTGTTTGAGGGAGTTCCGGAAGACCTGGTGAATGTAACAGCAAGTTTCACCGGTAAATACCTGAAGCCGGAACTCACATAAATTATTTTAGTAACGGGGTCGCCTACTCGCTTATAGTTTGGCTCCCTGGTAACAAAGAAAAAGGTCCGTTCTGTTGAGGAGCGGACCTTTTTAACTAGGTAGTAGCAAAACGATCATTGTGAAGTCGAAAGTTGTGGTTTCAGGGGTTCGCAGCGTACAAGAATGTACATTGTTTAGCTGGTTTTGGCTTCATCAAGATCAGTTTCGCTACAATGATTTTCAAGACTGATGGTTGCTTATTTTATGATCACGCTTCCGCTGGTCATCCGCGTATCATCCTTAAAACACTCATACAAATAGCATCCTCTGCCTGGTTTTTTGATAGTGGTTACTTTTTTTGGACAAATGGTCAACTCTTTTACCAAGTGTCCTTCAGTGTTGAAGAGGTACAACTGCAGATCTGCTGATGAGGCAGCTTTAACCATAACATTCAATTCATTTGATTCACTGCGCTGCAGGAAACTTACGGCCACTTTAGACTTTACAGCCGGCCAGGAACTTGCCTGTGATTTGTTGTACAGGATCGCCAGCATGAAGCAGGTTACCAGGACAAGACATTTCAGGAGGAGGGGGTTGGTTTGTAGATTTGGTTTCATTGGGGGTATGATAGGGTTTTTGTATTAAAATCTTTTTGGGCACCGGATCTGGGCCGCGGCATTTCTTGCTTTTTCGCTGCTGTATACAGCGCCGAGCCGAACGCCCAATTTAAGTACAAATGAAAAATAAGCGTCTTTGTTTCTAACGTTTCCACGCTGGTTACCAGGCGTAAAACGAGGCGATCCCGGAACGTAACTGGTAAAAGCTTTATCATTTAATTGCCGCGCTAAGTTTGCATTTGCAGGCGTTAAATATTTATCGAAGAGATTGGGGTCGATGTAGTCCGTACTCAGGTCATCAATGTAATCGGTAAACGTCTTGCGGTAAAGCAATTCTGTCGCAAGATTCACACGTTCGGAAACAATGTATTTGATGCCTGCGCCCAACGGGATGTTCATCTGCGTTAGCTTATACGGTTTGCGATCGGGGTGTTCGGCAAAACCCTGTCCTTCTGTATGGAGGGGAGCTAGTTTGTGCCAGGTTACATTGCCATTTTGATCGGTGATGCTTCCTTCCGGATCAAACTTAAACATGCCAATTCCGATAAAGCCGTAGGGGCGATAACGGGGATTATATTCTATATCAAAACTATTTAAAAGCATCAGCGGGTATACTTCGGCTGCCGCATACACTTCAAACATGGTACTCCTGAAATCAAGATTGCGTTGCTTGCGATACAGTTCATCTTCGCCCTTGGTGGTGATCAACTCATCACGGCCTTCTACGTAAGTAACCTGCGCTGCGGCGCGAAATCCGAGCCATTGATTCGGGTAAACAGCAATAAAAGCACCCTTCATCACCTTGGTAAGCTTGAGGTTCAGATCCTTTACAAAAGTGGTTCCCTTGCCGCGATGACCTCCAAGATCACCCAGGAAAAAGGTAGGTCCAAAATTAAGTCCGGCCTCAACTTTTAATTTTTCATTGCCTAAAACGAAATGCTGAGCAGAAGTACTGGTGGAACAAAAAATGCAAATCAACAGGGGAAAGCATGCAATACGAATACTGTAGGGTAAAAGGTTTTTCATGCGTTACTGGTTTAGGAATATTGGTGGGCCAATAGCCAGTAATAGCAGGGGCAGCTAGAAAAGGGTATCGGCTCAAACTTAACGACCAGTTTGGCCGATTATTGTATTCCGGGACCGATTTTATGCCGTGTAACGCATGTCAATATGTGGGATATTATCCTCGAGGTATTCCGGACTGATCTGGACGAATCCAAGCGACTCGTAGAATTTCCTGAGGTAAAGCTGGGCTCCAATAGTTATGGTGCTGCAGTTGTATTGCGCCAGCGTTTTTTCGATGCCAAGCTGGACGAGCTCTCTGCCAAAGCCTGATTTTCGGTGCGCAGGAGAAGTCACGACCCGCCCGATACTGGAATCTTCGAAAGATAGACCGGGAGGCAACACCCGGCAATAAGCGACCAATTCGTCCTCCAGCCAGCCTGCCAGGTGGTAACTTTTAGCATCTTTTTTATCCGCATCCTGGTAAACGCAGTTTTGTTCTACAACAAAAACCCCGTTGCGCAGGCGCATGATTTCGTATAGTTCTTCGACAGTAAGTTCTTTAAAAGAGGAATACTTCCAGGTAAGTTCCATTATAAAATATTGGTGTTTTTCATCCCGTTCATTTTGAATTGCATCAGGTCCGCAATTGATTTCGCTCTCTTTTTAGCCAGGGTAGCAATTGGACCTTCGTAGAGTTCATCAATGGTTTCAACGAAAATCCGCATCCAGCTATCAAAATGAATTTTTTTGAGAGGAATTTTTTTATGCAGATCGTAATGGACCTCCATGGCGTTTCTTTTATAGACAGGGTTATCAAGTAAGACCGTTTCCCAAAAATCAACAATGATCGGTATGTGGTGTGGCCAGTCCATGTGCACGACGTCAGTAAAAATAAAACCAATATTGGGGTCAGGTTTTACCCGCTCGTAGAAGATTGAAATAAACTTTTCTATGTCGGCTCTGGAAGTTATATCGGTTTTCATTGATTCATTTTTTTGATCCAGGGCAACACATCCTGTAGGGTGACTGGTCGTTCTTCCGCATCCAGTTCAACTACTACGCAATAGCCGTGTACGCCACCTGTTTTTAGTAATGCCGCCACCAGTCTTTCCTGGTCACTGTACAACCTTTTTCCATCCGCTTCGCTCCAGGTTTCAATAGTGCAAAGGCATCCCATCGTTGGCGTTTGAGGGTAGTAGGGCTGACTTTTATAAAACTCCGGATCTACAGTGGTGCCATGTGCAATAATTTCTGTTCTCCCGGCCTGGCCTGCATAAAAAGATTCATAAAAGGCAGGGTATTTTTTAAGATTTCCGGTCAGCAATTTTTTGTACCATTTCTCAGTCCAGGTGGTATCCGTAATAGTAGTGTCTGCCATAAAGTGCTTAAGGCTTGTTTCGAATGGCATCGTCAGTTGAATATTGGAAGTAGGACCGATAAAATTGCTTTTGCTCGTATCAAGCCCATACATGCGAAAAATCCCTTGTGGTGTATTGCCATTGGTGAGGTAGCCCGGCAGGTTGCTGATGCTGCGTGCAAGTTGTGCCACTGCAATTACCTGGCCACCTACTTCTGTTACAAACCTCCCGGTCGAGTCACGCACAAGTGCGATACCCGGATAATTTCTATCCTTTCGTTGAAAGCTAAAAAGCACACGATGGTTTTTTAAAAATTCCGGATCAAGGATATCTTCCAGGCTGGGGCGGGGAGAATTACCTGAAGTTTTTAACCTCCGAAATAACTCATGAGCAATCGCTTCATCTTTTTGGTTTTTTACCAGTCGCCTCTTCACCTCGTCTTCTTTGATCAAGGGCAATCTCTTCGGATTGTTCCTGAGCAGGAACTCTACGCACATGGCATATGTTTTTAGCTCGGTCGTACTGTTCATCAACCTGGTAACCTTATCGCTTAAACGCTCATCATAGTTTGCGTAGGCAAGTTCCATAAGGGACCGTTGAAAATAAGGGCTTCGCCCCGCAATGGAATCAAAAGCAAGGTGTACGCGACCATCGGTCCACGGCGATTGGTAACGAAGTAACTCCATCGCCCCAAAGGCATCGATCCAATAATCTTCCGTAACCTCGCCTAAAGGCATAGAAAGTCCCTTGATGATGGTTTGCTGAACAAGATTTTTTTGAAGAGAAATCCGTTTTTCTTTGATAGCGCCTTTGTAGAAAATCGGTGTAACAGTCTGCCCAAACATCAGCCCCGGGATCAATATCGCCACGAACCAAAGCACGAAGGTTTTTTGCATGTGCAAAATTATTGAATGCTGGTGGAATGCAAGGCCATTTTAAAAGCGCTATAGATCGGGTGCGATAATTTATTGAACGTTGGCAGTAATAAATGCCTGCACCTTTTCAAACGACTGGTAGAAGACCAAGTTTGTCCAGGTATCAACGTGCGCTGTGTTTGCGAATAAAAAATATTCGTTCGGTACAGATGCCGCCTGCAGTTTATCTTTCAACAGGATCGCTTGCGCGGGACGAACCAGCGGATCCACATCGCCATACAATAACAAGGTTGGCGGTGAAGTAGCTCCAACGAAGTTGACCGGGCTCGAATTTGTATAGAGTGCGGGATCCTGGGCCGGCGTTTTTCCAATCGCCGAGGCCAGCAGGAGAGAGATTAGCTGGTTGCCACCTGCGGGATTTGTAAACATATCATTGAGGTCGGTCGGACCTGCAAACGACACGATGGCTTTCGGTTTTACCGGGCTGGTATATTTATAACCCTGCAGCAGGGCGAGGTGGCCACCTGCACTGGCACCCATCAACACAAATTTGTCGCTGATAAGGTATTCACTTTTTTTGCCATAAATACTTTCAATGGCAGCCTTCACATCATTTTCCTGGGTAGGGAATACATTGTTCGGTGTTGCGGATAAGCGGTAGTTGATATTGAACAAAGCGTAGTCCGGCAACCTTCTTTTGAGGGTGTCTACAAACGGGGTAAGCTCTGCTTTATCACCACCCGCCCAGGAACCACCATGGATCATGATGATCACCTTCGTTGTAGCAGTCGTGCGGCCTTCGGGCAAATAAATATCCATGGTCTGCACCGGGTCGGCTCCGTAAGAGACATTGAGCATTGTTTTGGCAACAGTCTCCTTGCCTGGCTCGTTCCCGGAATCTTCTTTTGAACAGGAGACGAAGAAAGTAGATAAAAAAAGGAAGGATAATAAAAAGTGTGTTTTCATAATGTCGTATTGTTGGGTTCTATACTTTGGAAGGTCTTAATAACCATATTTATCCTGCCACAAAGATCGCAGAAACTTTTGCAGTTCCTGTTCCCGCGGATTGTTGCCCGGTTTGAAAAATTTCCTGCCACTTAGTTCATCCGGAAGATATTCCTGTGCGGCAAAATTATTCTCATAGTTGTGCGAATACGCGTAGTTTTTTCCGTAGTTCAAATTCTTCATCAGTTTCGTGGGTGCGTTCCTGATATGAAGGGGAACCGGTAGGTCGCCAAATTGTGCAACCGCTGCCTGCGCCGCGGCGATGGCTTCTACTGCGGCATTACTTTTCGCTGAACTTGCCAGGTAGGTGACACATTGAGAAAGAATAATCCGCGATTCGGGAAACCCAATTTTATTAACGGCATCAAAGGTCGCATTAGCGAGCAACAATGCGTTGGGATTCGCATTCCCAATATCTTCACTCGCCAGGATCAGCAGCCTTCGGGCAATGAACTTTACATCCTCACCACCTTCGATCATCCGCGCCAGCCAATACAAGGCGCCATTAGGATCGCTTCCCCGGATAGATTTTATAAAAGCAGAAATGATGTCGTAATGCTGTTCGCCACTTTTATCGTATATGGCTATGCGCTGCTGGGCTATTTGCATCACGTTTTCATCGGTGATCATGATCGGCTCATCCAACGCTTCGGTAACAAGTTCCAGCAGGTTCAACAATTTTCTTGCATCACCGCCGGAGATGTTGATCATCGCCGAGGTTTCCTTTAAGGTTATTTGTTTTGTTTTCAATTCCTCATCCGAATCGATCGCGTGTTGCAGTAATGCAACCAACTCGGTTTCATCCAACGGCTTTAAAACATATACCTGGCACCTACTCAGCAAGGCGCTGTTGACTTCGAAGGATGGGTTCTCTGTCGTTGCACCAATCAGGGTGATAACGCCTTTTTCAACTGCGCCAAGGAAGGCATCTTGCTGAGCTTTGTTAAAGCGATGGATCTCATCTATAAAAAGAATTACATTCTCCTGGCTTTTTGCTGCTTCAATAACTTCCCGCACTTCTTTCACGCCGCTGCTGATGGCACTCAAAGTATAAAACGGCACTTCCAGGGTCTCGGCAATAATGTTTGCGATGGTAGTCTTTCCCACTCCCGGCGGGCCCCACAAGATCATGCTTGGAACCTTTCCATGCTCGATCGCTGTGCGCAGGATGCTTCCTTTCCCGGTGAGGTGTTGTTGCCCGGCAAGTTCATTTAAGGAAGAAGGGCGTAATCTTTCTGCAAGGGGTATCTGACTTTTGGCCATGCCGTCAAGTTAACAATTATTGATGAAGTCGAATCCGCGGAATAGCCGGGAAAACAAATCAGCCCCGGTATTTGCGGGGCTGAAATAAAGATTTATATATTTTTTAAGAAGCCGCTATTGAAGATCTAATTTGATCTGCAATTCTTCAAATTGTTTTTGGTCAATGGTTGATGGAGCGTCAAGCATCACATCGCGGCCACTGTTGTTTTTTGGAAAGGCAATAAAGTCGCGGATACTTTCACTTCCGCCCAGGATGGCGCAAAGCCGGTCGAATCCGAACGCCAGCCCGCCATGGGGAGGTGCTCCATATTCAAACGCTCCCAGCAGGAACCCAAATTTGTGTTGTTGCTCTTCCGCATCCATGCCCAACGCCGCAAACATTTTTTCCTGCAAAGCACGCTGGAAAATACGGATTGATCCACCACCAATCTCATTGCCATTCAGTACCATGTCATACGCGTTAGCTTTAATGCCGGCATACGGATGTTCGAGGTATTTTGCCGCATCTTCAATGACCGGATTATTGTTGATCATGATCTCGATGTGGCCAGGTTTCGGAGAAGTGAAGGGATGATGCCGTGCCACCCACCGGTTGTCGTCTTCCGCATATTCAAACAGCGGGAAGTCAAGCACCCACAACAATTTGAAATCATCATTGCGGCGCAGGCCGAGGCGTTCGCCCAGGTACATACGCAGGTCGCTTGTGGCTTTCCGCGTTTTTTCTTCGGCGCCAGCCAATAACAAGATCAGGTCACCCGGTTGTGCAGCCGTAGCTGCAGCGATGGCAGCTAATTTTTCCGGACTATAAAATTTATCGACACTGCTTTTGAACGTACCGTCAACATTATATTTGATAAAAACCAAACCTTTCATGCCGATTTGTGGGCGTTTAACCCACTCCGTTAGTTCGTCGGTTTGCTTGCGTGTATACTCACTTGCGCCCGGCACGGCAATCGCCAGAACGGTTTCCGCTTCCTCGAATACATTGAATCCGGCACCCGCGATCAATTCGCTGATTACCGGTTTTGAAGGAAACGTGTGAGCCGGAAATTTCAAGTTGGCGATCTTCATTCCAAACCGGATATCGGGCTTGTCATTACCGTAGGTCCACATGGCGTCTTCCCAGGTCATGCGCTCAACTATTTCCGTATAATCAATATTCTTTACGTCTTTAAAGATCCTTTTTACCAGGCCCTCAAACATGTTGAGAATATCTTCCTGTTCTACGAAACTCATCTCGCAGTCGATCTGGGTAAACTCCGGCTGGCGATCCGCCCGAAGATCTTCATCACGGAAACATTTTACAATCTGGTAATAGCGATCGTACCCGCTCACCATCAGCAGTTGTTTAAAGGTTTGTGGGCTTTGTGGCAAGGCATAAAACTGGCCGGCATTCATGCGACTCGGCACTACAAAATCACGGGCTCCTTCCGGTGTTGATTTAATAAGGAAAGGTGTTTCAATGTCCATGAAATTATTTTCATGCAGGAAGTTTCGCGTTGACCTTCCCACCGCATAGCGGAGCTCCAGGTTTTTTTTCACCAGGTTACGACGCAGGTCAAGAAAACGATATTTCATGCGAAGTTCATCGCCACCATCTGTATCATCCTGGATGGAAAAAGGCGGCACCGCAGACTTGTTTAAAATACTGAAATCACTCACTAAAATTTCTATCTCACCCGTAGGGATATTCGCATTTTTACTGCTGCGCTCGCTCACTGTTCCCTTCACCTGCAAAACAAACTCCCTGCCCAGGGGGTTGGAGTCAAGTTTGGTATTCAGGTTCTCAGAAAAAAGTAGTTGCGTAATGCCATAACGGTCACGCAGGTCAACAAAAGTGATGCTTCCGAATTTCCGCACAGTCTGTACCCAGCCACTCAGGGTCACAGTTTTTTTATTGTCCGAAATTCTTAACTCTCCACAGGTGTGAGAACGGTACATGGTAATTTTTTTTAAGTGTTGGTTGCCGGCAGCAGTGCATCAGGCAGCCGCATTGGCGACGCTCCGTTCAGCTTTTTCATCTGTGCCGGGCATTTCTAAACGGCTGCAAATATACAGCAGCAAAAATTAGGAGAAACTAAGAGTATTGTGCCTTTACAGGGTTTCGATCGCTCCTTTGTGCCTTGGTTTCCACCAGGCGTAGTAATACAAAAGAATCATTATTCCCATTACAAACGGGATGACTGCGAGGTGCTTGAAAGTATATTCCCCAAATAATGGTTTTGTTTCAAAATGAAGAAATTCGCTGATCATCCAATAGGAGTTGGCTGCGATCCAGACCACGATGGCCAGGTTATGGCAAACTTCACTCATCATTTGCCGGGTACGGACCGTAATGATAATAGCAAAAATGAGGGTGGGGAAGATCATGGCGATCCCCAAAGGTTTCCAAAACATACACCAGCTGATGTCTTTCAGCAGCCAGAACACGATGTGCATGTTTTCCATCTTGCGGTAGCGCAAAGGAATTACGTAGTCGGTGGTACTCATTGCAGTTATTTAGGCGGGCAAATATAAATTATTGTAAAAGGCGAAATACGGGGTACCGAAGATGCGCCGGCTCGTAGTACGGGGAGCGCTTATAAATGAAGTCCAGTTGCGCGGGTGCGTTGCGGGCAAAGGCAGAATCTGAAGCCTTTTTCTTCGCTAATTCATCCTGCAGCGCGGGATTTTTTGATAAAACATCCGCGGCAACATCTTCCCACCGGTAATCACTATATCCTTCTTTTTGCTGCAGGATGGCATCAAAAAAATTCCAGGCAAAGAAGCTGTCATCCCCTGTAGGCTCTAACATTTCAACGAGGTAACGATTAGCGGCCTGGTCGAGCGGAATGTAGTAATCACCTTTAAGAAAGATAATTTTTTGGTTAACCGCCGTAACCTTTACACCTGAATTTTTATGGTGTTTTTCGTAGGCCCGCTGACTTGTTTTGTAATCGTCAATCCGGTAAGCAGACACTTCAAGCACCGTGTCGTGCTTCAGTTGTCGATATACTACCTTGTTCAACTTCAAAAGATCCATCACTGCGTGCCAGCCTTGCGGAACCAGGTAGGCGCGGGGCTTATCAGCAAAGCTGAGGGGCTGAAACAAGTCGAAAAATCGCAGCTTTTTCGAATAGGGCTTGGTACGATCATAGA
The DNA here is from genome assembly GCA_030655145.1 of Ferruginibacter sp. GTDB lineage: Bacteria > Bacteroidota > Bacteroidia > Chitinophagales > Chitinophagaceae > Ferruginibacter. The sequence goes on along the minus strand of JAURWD010000126.1, from coordinate 504 downwards.
ACATTCGTTGCAGCCCGGTTGCCTCACTTATTTTGAAAGCTTGTTCATATCCCTGGAACGTAACCTGCGAATTGCTGCTGGTATCGATGCGCCAGCTTAGTGGAAATACTTGTTGTTTCTTAATTGCTTCTCTTGCTCGCATACGCAGTGAACGCAACTCCCGGGCATGTTTACCCGCCATTTCTGCCAGCGAAACCATTAAATCATACGTTGATCGAACGCGGTCTTTGTAGGGTTTCAGCATATGTGTTTCAGGAATAAAACCAATGGTTTGAAAAAGTGCCGCAAATCCCGAGGAATAGCGAGGCGGGTCGTAAAACATTTGCATGGTCATTTCGGCGCCGGTTTTTTCAAAATCGACATATGGTGCCATATCCCATCCTTTACCAGACATGTTACTAAAAACCGCAGGCTCAAAAGTTTTTTTCAGCCAGCCGCCAAGCTCTTTACCAAGTTTGTCGTACTGGGTGGTAATAAGCGTCATCGTATGTTGATAGTCTGCAC
>JAURWD010000125.1 GCA_030655145.1 Ferruginibacter sp. | reverse complement strand
ACACATCTGGTATTTTAAATCATTGCCGAATAAGATCGGTTATTTATTGGGCATGAGCTCCAAGAAATTGGAGACGATTGTTTACTACGAACGCTTTGTAGTAATTCAGTCTGGTATTCGTGCTGATAAAGGTCAGAATTTTGGAGACCTTTTAACGGAAGAGGAATATCTGGATATCCTGGATACTTTACCAAAAGACAACCAGTTTTTATCTGATGAAGATCCAAATAAATTCATCGCGAAAATGGGTGCGGAAGCTGTGCATGATTTGCTGCAGCGCATTGATCTTGATCAATTGAGTTTTGACCTTCGTAACTCAGCTGCCAACGAAACTTCTCAACAAAGGAAAGCAGATGCTTTAAAGCGTCTATCCGTTGTAGAGAGCTTCCGTGATGCTAATACAAGAATTAATAATCGTCCCGAATGGATGGTTATGCAATACATTCCAGTGATTCCACCCGAGCTTCGTCCATTGGTTCCATTGGATGGTGGTCGTTTTGCCTCATCTGATTTGAATGATCTTTATCGTCGCGTAATTATTCGTAATAACCGTTTGAAAAGGTTGTTAGAAATTAAAGCGCCGGAAGTTATTCTGCGGAACGAAAAACGTATGCTGCAGGAAGCGATCGATTCATTGTTCGATAACAGCCGTAAATCAAATGCTGTAAAAGCAGAAGGTGGAAGGGCTTTGAAATCTTTGAGTGATGTATTGAAAGGTAAGCAGGGACGTTTCCGTCAGAACCTGTTAGGTAAACGTGTGGATTATTCAGGTCGTTCTGTAATTGTGGTAGGACCAGAATTAAAAATGCATGAGTGTGGTTTGCCAAAAGATATGGCTGCTGAATTATTTAAGCCATTTATCATTCGTAAACTAATTGAAAGAGGTATCGTAAAAACAGTAAAGTCTGCCCGTAAACTGGTAGATAAAAAAGAAGCTGTTATCTGGGATATTCTTGAGAATATTTTGAAGGGTCACCCAATCATGTTGAACAGGGCCCCTACGCTTCACCGTTTGTCAATCCAGGCTTTCCAGCCAAAATTAATCGAAGGTAAAGCGATCCAGTTGCACCCATTAGTAACGACGGCCTTCAACGCGGATTTTGATGGTGACCAGATGGCTGTTCACGTGCCCTTGAGCAATGCTGCTGTTTTGGAAGCCCAGTTGTTAATGCTTTCTTCACACAACATTTTGAACCCACAGAATGGTACACCAATTACCCTTCCTTCTCAGGACATGGTTCTTGGATTGTATTACATTACCAAGGGAAAAAAATCAACTGAAACGGAGAAAGTAAAAGGTGAAGGCAAGGCTTTCTACTCTGCTGAAGAAGTTATCATCGCGTACAACGAGCAGCAGGTTGACCTGCACGCACACATTAAAGTGAAGGCTAATTTCAGAAATGAAAATGGCACTTTAACATACAAATTAATTGAGACTACTGTTGGTAGAGTGTTGTTTAACCAGCACGTGCCGAAATCAGTTGGTTTTATCAATGCTTTGTTGACTAAAAAGTCTCTAAGAGAAATCATCGGCGACATCATCAAATGGACAAATGTTCCAACGACTGCAAAGTTTTTGGATGATATCAAAACTCTTGGATATCGTATGGCTTTCCGTGGTGGATTGTCTTTCAATATCAATGATCTTATCATTCCGGATATTAAGCAAGAACTGATTGACAATGCTACTGTTGAGGTGGATGAGGTTTGGGATAACTACAATATGGGTTTGATCACCAATAACGAGCGTTACAACCAAACAGTGGATATCTGGAGCAGGGTGGATACAAGAATCACCGAAACACTGATTCGCGAATTAGCTGCAGATAAGCAAGGATTTAATTCAGTTTACATGATGCTTGATTCGGGTGCTCGCGGTAGTAAGCAACAGATTAAGCAGCTTGCAGGAATCAGGGGATTGATGGCTAAGCCTCGTAAATCTGGTTCCTCAGGAAGTGAGATCATTGAGAACCCAATTCTTTCCAATTTTAAAGATGGTTTGAATGTGTTGGAATACTTCATTTCTACCCATGGTGCCCGTAAAGGTTTGGCGGATACAGCTTTGAAAACAGCTGATGCCGGTTACCTGACTCGTCGTTTGGTAGATGTGGCGCAGGATGTGGTTATCAATGATGAGGATTGTGGAACATTGCGCGGTATTGCTACAAGTGCCTTAAAAGATAATGAAGATATCATTGAGAATCTTTCCGACAGGATTGCAGGACGTACGTCTTTACATGATGTATTTGATCCCGTAACTGAAAGGCTGATTGTGGTGGCAGGGGATGAAATTACAGAAGAACTGGCGCGTAAGATTGAGCAGAGTTCAATTGAAACTGTCGAAATCCGTTCTGTGTTGACCTGTGAAAGCAAGCGCGGAGTATGTGTGAAATGTTACGGTAAAAACCTGGCGACAGGTTATACCGCTCAGAAAGGTGATGCAGTTGGTATCATCGCTGCGCAAAGTATTGGTGAGCCGGGTACACAGTTGACGTTACGCACGTTCCACGTTGGTGGTGTGGCTGGATCGGCTTCGGTTGAATCTACAATGCCAGCAAAGTTTGACGGTACAATTCAATTCGATGGTTTGCGTACAGTTGCAACTGAAGATTCGGAAGGTAAGAAAGTGAACGTGGTAATTGGTCGTACTGGTGAGGTTCGTATCATGGACGTTAAAAATGATCGGTTGTTAACTACGAATAATATTCCTTACGGTGCTACTTTGAGCGTGAAAGACGGTCAAAAAGTGACAAAAGGTGAAGTGATCTGCACATGGGATCCGTTCAATAACGTAATCGTATCTGAGATTGTTGGAGCGCTGAAATTCGAAGCAGTAATCGAAGGTGTTACTGTGAGGGAAGAAGCGGATGAGCAAACAGGTCACAGGGAGAAAGTAGTTATTGAAACAAAAGATAAAACCAAGCTGCCGTCAATTATAATTGAAGGCGCGAAGGAAACAAAATCTTATAACCTACCGGTAGGAAGTCACATCGTTTTGGAAGAAGGCGATACAGTGAGAGCTGGACAGGTATTGGTTAAAATTCCAAGGGTATTAAGCAAATTGAAGGATATCACTGGAGGTTTGCCACGTGTAACTGAATTATTCGAAGCACGTAACCCAGGTAATCCGGCGGTTGTTTGTGAGATCGATGGTGTGGTAGCTTTTGGAAATATCAAACGTGGTAACCGTGAGATCATCGTGGAAGCAAAAGATGGTGTAGTAAGAAAATACCTTGTCCCATTGACTCGCCAGATTCTTGTTCAGGATGGTGACTTTGTAAAAGCAGGAGCTGCCTTAAGTGATGGTCAAACAGCCCCGGCAGATATTCTTTCTATTAAAGGACCGTTTGCAGTACAAGAGTACGTAGTGAACGAGATCCAAGAGGTTTATCGTTTGCAGGGTGTGAAGATCAATGATAAGCACGTTGAGGTTATTGTTCGTCAGATGATGAGAAAGGTTACTATCGAAGATGCGGGTGATACGATTTTCTTAGAAGGAGATACAGAAGATAAATTAGACTTTAACACAGAGAATGATAACATCTTTGATAAGAAGGTAGTAACCAACTCTGGCGAAAGTACTAAGTTGAAATCTGGCCAGATCGTTACTTTGAGGGACGTGAGAGAAGAAAATTCGATCTTAAGAAGAGCTGATAAAAAGCTTGTTGAATTTCGTGATGCTTCACCTGCAACTTCATCTCCGTTGTTGTTGGGTATTACAAAAGCATCGTTGGGTACTCAAAGCTGGATCTCAGCTGCATCATTCCAGGAAACAACAAAGGTATTGAGCAGTGCTGCGATTAATGGTAAGACCGATTTGATGATGGGCTTGAAAGAGAACGTTATCACTGGTCATCCAATTCCAGCAGGTACAGGCTTACGTGAGTTTGAAAACATGATTGTGGGAAGCAAGGAAGAATACGAGTTGCTGATGACAACCAAAGAGGCAATGAGTTTTGATGAGGAAGAATAATATGGAAGTCATTGATTAGCTAATGGCTAATGAAAGAAAAAAGGAGCAGGATTAATTTCCAGCTCCTTTTTTTGTTTATCCAGATCTCCGGGGTTGATAGATTTGGTCAAAATTGGTTGTGTGTCCCTTTTTCTTATATCTTTAAAGCATAACCAAAACCTGCGTTTTCAATTACTACCCGATAATTGAAGAAGTACTATCAACTGTGAAACTTAATTTCAACCCTTTCCTGGCAAGGATAGCCGCACTAGCCATACATGGCCTGATAAATTTTTTCTTCGTTTCCTGGCTGACAAATTATGATATCACTGGGAGCTGGGGCTTTTTTCTGATATTTTGTTTGGTTATTGCTTTGCTTATTATTTTTTTCATTTTGCATATCCTCTCGTTTATCCATTTTATCAAAACTAAATCCTGATGATTTCGTTAATTGTTTTTTTATTTACCCTGTTAATCACCGCCACGCTATTAGGTACGTTCAGAAAGTCAACTTTCTATTCTGAAAATAATCGATTCAAAGCAGCTGGTTTGATAAAGTTATTTGCTGCTCTTGGAACCGCCTTTTTTGTCGTGCTCGTAAATCCGATCGATATAGAACGGATAGACGCAGGACACGTGGGTATTAAAGTGAGCAATGTTGGTGATAACCGTGGAGTTGGTAAAACCGAATATGTTACCGGCTGGGTTTTGTTCAATTCATGGATCTCTCGCATCTACGAGTTTCCAATCCACCAGCAACACATCGATTACGAGGCGGCGGATATTGTAACAAAAGGGGGATTCCGGGCGACTATTAAGCCGTCTTTCAACTATTCAATCAACGCGGGTAATGTTGCGGACATGTTTCAAAATCTGCGGGTAGGAGTAAAAGAAATGGAGCAGGGATGGCTAAAGAATGCAATTGTTGGATCGGTAAATGATGTGGCTAACAGGTACACCGTGGATTCTATTTTCAATCATCGGGAAGAATTTGAGTCTGACATTGTCAAGGAGTGCAATAAACGGGTTTCCAAATGGTTTAACGTTTCACAGTTGCGGACCAACATTGTGCCCCCGACCGAAATTTCAGAATCTATAGTCGCGAAGACAAGGGCAATTCAAGAAGTTCAGGTAGCTGAAAATAGAAGGCAAGTGGCGGTCGCTGACGCAGAACGAAAAATCGCGGAAGCCAGGGGTGATTCCGCACAGGCTGTTATTCAGGCATCCGGTCGGGCAGAAGCAATTAAAAAAGAACAACTATCGCTAACGCCACTTTACATTGAGTACATCAAAGTGCAAAAGTGGTCAGGGCAGGTACCGAGTACAGTTGCAGGGAGCAATTCGGGATTTATGATACAGTTGCCAAAGCATGAGAAGGAGTAGTTAGGCTTCAGTTGTTATGATAATAATCTCAGGCCGTATTATTGGTTCTAAAAGAATGTTCTCTTCCGTTAAAGGAACCGATAATTTAAAGAGCGCACCATCAGATTTTAGAAATTCGTACGACCCATTTAGCATTCGCACTCGTTGATGAATGTCGTGAAGCCCTTTACCAATTTCAGGTTTGACATTTGTCGGATACCCAATCCCATCATCTTCAATCATAACAAATAGACAATTAGTTGCAAACTTTACAAAGACCTTGATTTTGCTACCCTCCGAATGCTTCACTGCATTTTTTACACTCTCCTGAATAATTCTGAATACTAAAAGCTCGTCATATGGTTTCAAGAATATTGGCTCCCCACCGAATTGAAAATCCGTGCTGAAGATTTTATATTTAATTAATTGGTCCAGTTCGATTTCAATTGCCCTCTTCAGGCCGTAGTGCCTTACAATTTCGCTGCTCATACTTCTTGATGTGTCTCTTAATTCCTCTACGGCTTCAGTCAGGGTGCGGGCCGCTGCTTTTGCAACTTGAATATTTTCTTGATTTATTAACGGAAGCGAAGATGTTAATTTACCTTCCACTTGCGTTAATTTGCGCCCAACTGTCCTTGCAAGCTCTGCACCAACTTTTGCTAGAGTGTCTTGCTTAGTTTGAACCTCAACTTGCATAATAGTAACATTGTGAGTTTCAATTAAACCTTCTAGCTCCCTGTGGTTGCGTAGCAGCCTTCTTTGAAGCATATAACCTAAAGCAAGAAATATGAAGCATAGCAAAAAAACGCCGATAACAATGTAAATGGTAAAGACAATTAGGTGGTTTTCGGGCTCTTTGAACATAGGTAAGCTTTGATTATAAAGAGGTGTAGAGAACCATAGGACAAGTAGGCTATACTGAACAAATCTTTTTTGTGTTCTAATTTCAATGTGGTATCTGTTCTCAAATAGTCATGAAGGGCGTTTATTGGTATGCATGTGCTCATACAAAAGAAAATACCAGTGATAACCCAAAATGAAGGCTCCTGCAATAATTTAGGTCTCGGGAGTTCTTCAAAGAAGTTTGAATAATAGACTAGACAAAAGAAAACCAGTCCTAGGTTAACTATGGCAAAACAAAGGGAATTTTGTTTTGAATCTACCGATGTAAGAAGACAATACAGGGTGCCGAGAATCACCAAGAAAAAAAGTGCAAAAAGCGATTTTGTTGATTTTTGCCTAGGTACTTTGAAGAGGATGAAAAGACTTAAAAAAATAAAATGAAATAAAATTGAGTAGTTTCCGATTATCGTTATCACCTCTCTTGAAGGAAACGTAAACCATCTACTGGTTAACTTCAACAATACAAATAAACAAGCAACAACGGAATACCAATAAAAGTGTTGCATGTATTTGATAACTTTTTTATTGTTTATCAAAGGCAAAGAAAACACTAAAGACAAGATCATGCAGGAAGATTGAAACCATTCCATGATATCGTGGATTGACATACTCATTTTTGAAACAAGCTAATTTAAAACTGGGTAAAGGCAATGGTTAAATCCACCGAATATTATGGGATTTTCCTCAAATCTAGCTTTCACATCGCTGAGCTTTGATCATGGCCAAATTGTCTATATGCGAAATGGGAAGTTTGATAACCTTAAGTTTTTGGAGAGCAATTTTCAATATCTCGTCAATCCTATAGAGGGGAACGCGCAAATTTGAATATTAGAGTGGTACTAAAATCGTAAATGAAATTTTTTTTTATTCTTGCAAGGCAGATGTTTGAGTTTTTAGGCACTTCCAATGTTCATGTTGAGTCTATTTAACGTTCACCTACACCTTCGGAAGCTTAAATCCATTGTGATATTCCTTCAATAAATATTGCTTATTAATATCCTGGTCTGTAAAAGCACCCTTAGCCCTATCCCACAATAATTTTTTTCCGCTGCGATAGGAAATGTTTCCCATCTGCGCCACGGTGGCTACATGAGCTCCAGCCTGGATAGAGCAATTAAGATTAGCAGATTTTCTTGACTTCACTACTCCGACAAAATTCTCCCAGTGTTTATTTAAACCGTTGTCGCTTGATTTCTGGTAAGGCACGAGGATCTTGCTTTTGCTTTGTTTTTCTTCAATCACTTCCCACCCGCCGCGATTTAGGATGAGTGTACCATTGTTGCCAATATAAGCAATACCATGGTCCCTTCCGTAAGAACCATTATCAATGCCCATGGCAGAATCCCAAACCATATTGAATTTATCAAATTCGTATAGAGTGGTTAGTGTATCTGGTGTTTCTTCGTATAAGTCGGGATAAGCAAACCTTCCCCCAAGGCCGGCAATGCTAATGGGCAAATCTGCCTTCATACCGATCAAAGCATAATCTAACAAGTGTACTCCCCAGTCGGTCATTAAACCACCAGCATAGTCCCAGAACCACCTGAAATTGAAATGGAAGCGGCTTGAATTGAATGGCCTTGTTTGTGCAGGGCCAAGCCATTGCGCATAATCGACACCGGCCGGCGGTGCAGAATCCGGAACCACCGGCCCGGGCTGCATCCAACCTTGGTAACACCAAACTTTTACGGTTCTTATGTTGCCAAGCTTGCCACCCTGTACAAAATCTATCGCGTCTTTAAAATGCTGTTGGCTGCGTTGCCACTGGCCGGCCTGCACAATTTTTCCATAGCGTTGCTGAGCTGCCACCATGCGCCGACACTCTTCGATAGAATTACCTACTGGCTTTTCTACATACACATCCTTTCCCGCTTCGCAGGCATGGATCATCTGTAACGCATGCCAATGATCGGGTGTCCCAATAATGACAGCATCAATATCTTTTTGTTCCAGTAACTTCCTGTAATCGCCATAGATCTTCACCTTGGAGGCATCAAGATTCATAGGCGCCAATTCCGCAA
>JAURWD010000108.1 GCA_030655145.1 Ferruginibacter sp. | reverse complement strand
TGCATGTATCCTGGGAGCACTCTGGCCGGACCGATGTAAGGCAATGGTGAGTGTGAGTGGCTATCTGATCGGCAACCAGGAGGCCTGGAAAAAGCCGTTGCCGCCGGGCTCTGAACTTCAATGGTGGTATCAATTTTATTTCGCCACCGAACGAGGTAAAGAAGGTTACGATAAATACCGCAGTGAGTTTGCAAAGCTCATCTGGAAATTAGCCTCCCCCACCTGGCAGTTTGATGATGCAACTTTTGAGCGTACGGTAATTGCTTTAGACAACCCGGATCATGTAGCGATCGTGATTCATAATTATCGCTGGCGGCTTGGTCTTGCTGAAGGCGAGCAACAGTATGACGATCTTGAAAGGCGGCTTGCCGAAGGGCCACTCATTGCTGTTCCTTCAATAACACTTGAAGGTGACGCTAACGGCGCACCACACCCGGATCCCATTTCTTACGCCAAAAAATTTACTGGCAAGTATTCGCACCGGCTGCTGAAGGGCATAGGCCACAACCTGCCGCAGGAAGCACCAACGGCCTTTGTGCAAGCGATTATTGATGTTGATGGGTTTGGCAGTTAACTCTTGCTAACAGACAGAACGTACGTGGGGACTCGCTGATTTCTTTATACACCTGTGTTGAAATTTCGACAGAGTGGATGTTGCACAATTTCCATTTTTAAAAACTGCCGGTTCTGCTTGCAGTTTGGCGGCTCACCTGTCTTGCAGTTGGACGCAGGTTACTGCAGGTCATGGCTTCATGAAAAAAGTAAACTAATATTTTTTAAAAATTACAAACCAAATCAATGAACGAGCTGATTGAATATACGATCAACGCACATGGAGGTCTTGATCAATGGAGAAAATTTTATACGCTTTCTGCGCATCTCGCAGTAGGTGGCGTATTATGGGCAATGAAGGGCCACGCGGGAGCGATTGATGAAATAGATGTAACAGTGAACCTGCTTGAACAAAAAACATCTCACATTCCCGGCGAAGCCTGGCATACCGCATATACACCGAACAGGGTAGCCATTGAAGCTGGTAACGGCAGCGTAGTAGAGGAGCTGTATAACCCACGGCAATCTTTTAAAGATCATACTTTGGAAACAACCTGGAGCAACCTGCAACTCGCCTACTTTACCGGGTATGCCATGTGGAATTATTTAAATACACCCTTCCTGTTTGCACGCCCGGGATTTGAAATAAGAGAAGAAGAACCCTGGGAGGAAGGCAACGAAACCTGGCGCAGGCTCCGAATTAAATGGCCGAACGATATTCATACCCATAGCGAAGAACAGGTGCTGTACATTGACAAGCAGGGCTTGATAAGAAGGCAGGATTATAAAGTAGAAATTTCAGGTAATGTCCCGGCTGCGCATTACCTGTCAGCCTATAAAGAAATATCCGGGATCAAAATTGCTACCAAGAGAGAAGTGTTCAGCATCGGCGAAAACAATATGCCTCAACCTGGTGGACCGCTCATTGTATCAATCGAATTAAGTGAAATAAAATTCCGTTAGTTAATTTCACGGGGGAAAGAATACCACAGCAGCGCTTCCCGAAAATTGTATGGCTCTTTGATGACAACATTCGCAAGCGTTCGGGAACCATGATATGAATGCAACCAGGATTCTTGTTGAGGCAAGCCTGGAATTCATTTTTAACTGGCGCACCATCGACACCCTCCTATTTAATATCAATTTATTTAGGTTGATTTCAGCACATGCAACAGCCAACGATCGATTGATACAGCACCGCTTCCGTCGATAATAATTACGAACAATATCGCCAGCAACAGCACAAAATATTCAATACCTTCTTCTTTTTTATATCCCTTCCAGTTCATTACCCATCCACCAGGCAAATGACTTACCAGTGCACCGGTAAAAATGATGAAATTCCCAAGGGCTGCAATTCTACCGCAAAATCCAGTTAACAGTGCAATGCTTCCAAGAGATTGTCCTATGATGACCATCCACGCAAAAACTGCAGGGATCTTCTTCTTCCTGAACTCAAGCAATGATCCTCTGACACCAACGCCACCACCAAAATCATTAAACCATCCCAACAGTTTTTGCATACCGTAGGGGAAAATAATAATGCCGGCTACCACCCGCAGCAAAAGCAAGGTATAACTGGCATCAGTTTGTAACAGTTGTTGTATCATAAAAATTAATTCGCACTAGTAAAACAGGAAGCTCACCTGCTCTCCAACCAATTCAAAAAGCCACTCGCCTTTTCTTTGGACACCAGCACTTTCTCCTGGGTTGGAATCGTGAGGTTTACCAACAGCTTGCGTGCAAAGTAATGTTCAACTTCTTTGATCGCATTGAAGTTGACGACGTACTGCCTGTTTAGCCTGGTAAACAGCCTGTCACTTAGGAGTTGCTGTATTTCATCCAGCGAATAATTCACAAAATATTCCTGCCGGTCAAATGTCACAATAATAGAGGATTCATATTTGACGTAAAAGAAAGCGATACTTTCTGTTGGTATCGGGATGTACTTATTATGTTTGAAAACAAGAAAGCTCTGCTTGCCTGTTGGCGTAATAAATTTCTGTAAAGTTTCATCCAGGATCGATTGAAGGTAATTTTGAAAGAATTTTGTAGTCTTGTCTTTTTTCTCAACTTCCGTATCAATATTTTCTCTGCTATAAGGCATCATTGAAAGGTTGCCTTCTTTGAAACCAGGTAAGCTGCTAAAAAGCTCCCGGGGAATGATCATATTTCTTTTGGATGAAGTTTCCATTTGTTTGATTTTGTTTGGTTATCTAAATCATCTGTTTGCCAGGATATCACCAGTTTCCTGTACGAGGGAATGCATGAGGTCGGCCGCCCTGGTATGTTTCAATACTGGAGCGACCTGTCCTCCCCAAAACAACACCATATCCGATTTTTGCTGTTCGATGGCCGCCTTTCTCAGCGATGACATAAACGTGGTTTGCAAGGGGAACGGTAAAAATTCTTTCTCCTTCCCGGACAACTCTTTTGCGATCCTGTTGGTGATACCACGGCCAAGCCTACCCGTAAATGCACGGGTTAAGGTTGTGTATTTTGCTGCATCTGAAAATAACATTTGCCGGTAAATGGGTACGGCGCCGGATTCATCAGTAGCCAGGAAGGCAGTTCCTACTTGCGCCGCTGATGCACCCAGGGTGAGTGCTGCTGCAATACCACGTCCATTGGCGATACCGCCTGCAGCAATAACCGGTGTTGTTATTTTTTCTTTGATAAGTTGTGTGAGCACAAACGTGCCGTGCATTGACTGTTCCGATGGAGCCAGGAAGGAGGGCCGGTGACCACCAGCTTCAAAGCCCGAAGCGATGACCAGGTCCACGCCGGCAGTTTCCAAAGCGATCGCTTCATCAAGGGTTGTGGCCGCACCGATCGTTTTAATACCTAGCCTGCGGCATTGCTCCAAAATATCTGCTGAGGGAATACCAAACATAAAACTGAACACTTTTGGACGTATAGACAATATCACTTCAACCTGGTTTTCAAAACGTGATTTAAAAGGAGCTGGCTTTTCGGGAAGTGGAATCCCCAATTCATCAAAATACGGTTTGAAGAGTGCTTTCGCGCCTTCGAAATATTCGTCTGAAACCGTACCATCAATAGCATCCGAATCAGAAACCCAGAGGTTAAGATTATACGGCCTGTTCGTCGCCGCTTTTATTTTTTTATCAACCTCGTAGATCTCCTGCGGGCTTAAGGTATAGGCGCCATAGCCGCCCAAACCACCTGCATTCGAAACCGTTGCTACCAATGCTACGGTTGATAGTCCGCCACCAAACGGCCCCTGCATAATTGGATAATCGATCCCGAGTATTTCTGTTGCTCGCGTGTTGTACCACATAGCGTGTTTTTTTAGTTTTCTACATCGCTCATCATTTTGTTGACGAGGAGCCATTTGCCATCAATGCGGTGAAAGGAAAGAAACTCCTGGTAATTGAACTCGTACATTTTCACTGCTACTTCAGCTATCGCTATCGAGTTAATTACTTTTATCGAAAGGATATCCCCCTTAAACGGCTTGCCGGAATGTTGCGGGCTTACCCGGTTCTTTACACCCTCCAAATATACTTCCAGTGTTTTTGCATAAGGTTGCCCCTTTACGTCACCGAACAGCAACGCACCTTCATTAAATACCTGGTTGAGTAAATCAAGATCTCCTTTGTAAATGCCCTTGAAGTAAAACTGCTCAAGTGCATTGCTGATGACGTCAATATCTGCCTGGTTGTTTTTCATCTCATTTAATGTTGAGCTTTCATGAGCTAAAATCAAGGCTCATGAAAGCGATTAAAGTTTGCTTCAATATCAGTTTAAGTTATGACCGGCCGCCATGCCACCATCTACGTTTATAATGGCACCACTGATGAACCGGCTTTTCGCCACCGTGATGACCATCTCTGCGATATCCTCCACCTCACCCACGCGATTAAGCAAATGAAGTCCTGCTCTCTGGTCGGCATCTTCGCCATGCATTGGCGTGCGGATAACACCAGGTGCCACTGTGTTCACCCGGATGTTATTGATCCCGAATTCAGCCGCGAGCTGCAGCGTCAGCGCATGTATGGCTCCTTTGCTGGTAAGCGGTGCTGTTGAGGGAGCGCCGCCAAGGGCGTGGCCTACCAACGGCGTACCGATGTTGATGATGACGCCATCCTGCTGTTTTAGCATTTGAGGAATTACGGCCTGCGTTGTAAAATAAGTTCCTTTCAGGTTTGTATTTAGAAAGGTGTCCAGGTATTCCTCGGTTACTTCCAGGAAGGGCCTGGTATCGTAAATGCCCGCGTTATTGATCAACACATCGACCGATCCAAATCTTTCCATTGCAGTGGCAACGAGCTTTTTTCCCGTGTTTTTGTCACTCACATTTCCTGCAACCATTGCAAGGTTTTGTCCTGCTCCAAATTCTTCAAATACCTTTTGTAGTTTTTCTTCTGTCGAAGAATTGATCACCACATTATCGCCTTTGTCGAGGAAATGTTTTGCGATCTCTTTTCCTATCCCGGATGATGCGCCAGTTATTATTACTGTTTGCTTTTTCATTGTTTTATTTTTTATTGGCGGAAATTCCCCGTTCACGTAATACCGAAGTCTGCTCTCCTGCATAGCCCCAGTCATCCAGGTCAATTTCCTGGATCACCACATGGGTGAGGTGCGGATCTTTGTTCAGTGTATTCGTGATCAGATCTGTTACCCCCTTGATCAAAACTTGTTTTTGTTCCCTGCTCACCCCTTCCCGGGTGAGCTCAATTTTTACGTATGGCATGATGGTTCGTTTTAAGCCAGTACGGCTGTATTAACAGCTTTGGCGGTGATGTGTACATTTAAATCAAATTCGTTGTAGATCAACGTATCTCCCAAATTCAAAAAGAAATTTCCGGAGCGGAACTTCATGTCAAACAGGGTACGATTGACGACAATTTTTCCTGATGCATTTACGGTCTGTCCGTCGTTCACTATTGTTGCATCAAAATTTACCGGGTACGTAATGTCCTTGATGGTGAGGTTGCCGGTGATGTCATAATTACCGCCTGTTTTTTGTTTAGCGGAAACAATTTCGAAACTGGCAGTTGGATATTTTGCCGAAGAAAAGAAATCGTCCGAGGCAAGGTGCCCGGCAAATTGTGCATTGGTTGCAGGATCGCTGATGTCAAGGATATTGATCGAAGTGGTGTCAATGATGAATTGTCCGCCAACCAATTGATCGTTGGAAAAATTCAGCCATCCTTTTTCGATGGCGATGGTTCCATTGTGCGCACCGGTTACTTTACGGCCGATCCAGGCGATTTCACTTTGTGCAGTTGCTAATTTGAATGTTTGAGTGTCCATTTTTTTTGTTTTTAGATTGTTTAATAATTAAATTTTTGTTTGAATACTTTGACATCACAAAGGAAGAAAGGAATTGACAGGTAATAGGGTGACCTACATCACATTCAACATGCGCATGCAATTATGTGATCTATATCACAGTAGTGTTTAGGTGTGGTAAAGCCTGCTGAGTGTTTCCCGGGAAACGCCAAGGTATGCAGCGATCAGGTGCTTGGGGACTAAATTATACAGTGCCGGGTATTGTTGCATGAGTTCTTCGTAGCGAGACCTCGCATCATTATTCATGAAGGATAACATCTTTTTTTGAGCTGCAGCATAACCTTTGTTTGTACGCCAGCGAAAGAAGTATTCGATCTCGTGGATCTCCTTGCACAATTTTTCCCTATCGGTAGAAGACAGGCGCAACACTTCTGCATTCGTAACACAATCTACATTGATGGTTGCACGGCCGCCGTTATAGAGCGCATTGTAGTCGGAGGCCCACCAGCCGGGCATTGCAAACTGTAGTATGAACATCCTCACTTCGTCATTCAGGTAGAATGATTTCAGGCATCCATCCAAAACAAAATACTCGTGCTCTACTTTGTCTCCATCTGAAATAATGGCCTGGCCTTTTTTGAAAGTGAGTTGCTCAAAATGCGAGAAGAAATAACTAAACTGTTCACCAGGTATGGTGATACTCTTAGCAACATGCAATTTTAAAATTTCTTCGGCATTCATATGTAGTGGGGTATGAAGATTTTGCTTGAATATGGCCCACGTAAAAATATAATAAAACTTGCCTGGCAGTTTGCAATAATTTTCTCCCGATTGCTGACAGCACCGTACCGCGATTTGAAACAATATGTTATTTGAAGCTTGTTGATCATGTAGGTCATCTTAACCATTGTAGCGATGTGCAGCTTACCGGTTCTCCAGCCATTGTAGAAACCCACTTGCTTTTTCCCGGGCAACAAGCATCTTGTCGGCAATGGGTACCACAAGGTTTACCAATAATTTTCGGGCGAAATAGTGTTCCACTTCTTTTATGGCAGAGAAATTAATGAGGTACTGCCTGTTTACCCGGAAAAACTGTTTCTCAGTAACCAGGTTGCGGATCTGTTCCAGGGAGTAGTTGACAAAATATTCATGCTTATCAAAACATACAATTTTTGGAGATTCATACTTCACGTAGAAGTAAGCAATGTTTCGTGTCGGCACGGTGAGATATTTATTGTGATCAAACACGAGGAAACTCTTTTTGCCGGCTGATGCCTGTATCCGGGTCAGGAGGTCATCGAGATCATAAGGCAGATCCCGCGGATCGAAATTTTTAGTCCCTGTGAAGTTTTCCATTGCATCACAATCGGTTTGGTTGAATTGAGTTTGCATGTTGTGTTGTTTTTTTATTTATGAATGCCCTGTAACCAGTAAAGGATAAAGTCGGTTTCTGCGGTGCAGGCCGGCCCATCAAACACAAGGTGATTGTGTCCTTCAAATTCTTTGTAATCAGTTATCGAATTACCCGGATGATATTTTTTATAATTATTGTGGTTAAGAACTGCTGGCGCAACCTCGTCGCGGGTACCCGCAGTAAACAGCAGCGGAGCATGCGGATGGTTGAAATCTATTTTTGAAATGCTGGTGAAACAATCCCGGAAAACCAGTTTTGATTCGGGAATGCAATACTGGTAAAACAAATCTTTTTGTTCATCGCCCGTCATTCCATTTGCAAAGTCCAGTTTCCATTTTCTGAAGGAGGGCATATATGTTTTGTTGACAGCATTGAAGAAACCCATCGCCTCCCAGCAAGTCTTTAGAAAAACGAAGTTTAATCTTCTTGCATTTTGCGGTGGAAAAGAATGAACAGCAACACCCGCAGCTGCCAGTCCACGTTGTACTAATAATTGCACAATAAGTCCACCCAACGAATGACCGATCAAGATCGGTTTTCGCGGAAACCGATAAATGATGTTTGCATAGTGATCAATCAGCGATGCGAGCCTGTTAGATGCGATCGACTCATCCGGGTGCCGGTTGCGCAGTTCCTCAGGAGACGCCTCTTTATGTGGCCAGGCGGGTGCCATGCATGTATAACCTTTGCTTTCAAAATAACAACACCATTCGTCCCAGCAATTATTACCGAAAAATGTTCCGGTGATAAAGACGATCGATGCTGGGGAGTTCATGGTCACATTGTTTGGTTCCCATCAATCAAACAAGAGGCCATTACGGTATACTGTTATGAATCAGCAGTTTAATTATTTCTTTAAAAATTAATACCACTAAATATCGTAGCGATATTACTTTTACCACGAAATGCAGGAGCTTTTTCGCCGGGCGTCTTCAAGTGATTCGCTATTTTTTGTATCATTTGAATGATGTATCATAGATTTTCCTTCGACTTCTGCATTTCCCTGTACCCGGTATCGAAAGCCTTCTTTTCAAAATAATTTCCAGCATCGCCCCGACTTTTTAATGACTTAGTTCATCCTGAAAAATTTAAAAGATGAAAAGGTTGACAGTTGTAATAGAATTGCTGTTTATCATCCTGTCCAGTCATGGACAGCAGCATTCACGACCTGCAACAGTTTCGTCCATCCCGTACTCCTATCATGCTCCATCCACGGTCAAACCATCCTGGCAGCGATTGAACTTGTGGCTCAGTGCCACTTTTCTTCTTGTAGTTAACGAAGGACAGAGTGACCTGGACACCTACCTGATCCAGGCGAGCCGTTCCTTAGGTTTAAGCCGACTATCCATACTTGCAGAGGGAATTGACGATCCGGCATTACTGGCGCAGTCACAATGGGTAGATCAACATAACCCAGGGGAGGGCATGCGGCGGCTTTCACAGGCGAGGGAAAAAAAACACCTGGAATTACTCATACTCCTGGGAGCTTATTATGCTTTTCAGCCGAGTAATTATCATCGTTACAGAGACAGCGTTGAATATTTTCTTACCAAAGCTATCAGTGAAAGCAAAGGTCTAAAAGAAGAAAAGTTAGGAAGACAGGCATCCTGCCTGCTAGGTAAAATGTACATACAGGCAAACCAATTGAAGAAGGGCGATTCCATCCTGGCGCCGTTGATCAAAGAATGCGAAGCTGCCGGGGACAACGAAACATTGGCAAGAGCATTTTCATACCGCGGTACTTACACACCGCTTGCCCCGGCTACCTGGCAAAACATGATCGCAGACTTGCAAAAAGCAGCAGACATTTATCACCGGTTAAATAACACCGAGGGTGAGATCAATGCATTGACTGATATAGGTTATTTATTTGTGCTTACCTCGCAGCCACAACAATCTTATGATGCATTGTTGAAAGCTTTCCAATTGGAAGAAAGTATCGGCTATCCTTATACACAATACAACGCCGATGTCCTTGCCCTCGTAACACAAATTGGTGGAAAATATGGTGAACCATTAAAATACAGCCTGCAATCCATAAGAGCAGCGGAGAGCAGCCTTGATAGCATAGGGTGGGCTTATTTTTATGACCGGCTGGCAACTTTATATAGCATGGTGGATGCAGATGAAAGAAAAGATCAGGAGTGGTTGCATAAAGCCGTGGATCGATTTCTGCTGGATCGTAACCCCCACGTGTATAATTCTCTACTTAACCTTATAAATCGGATGAGCGACGAAGGACGTGGCAAAGAGGCACTGGATCTTGTAAATGACATCGCTAAAAACATCCCCCCGGTAAATCTGAAGGAACAAATTTTTTACAACATGGCATATACAAGCTGTTACACTACGCTGAAAAAGTTTGAAATGGCTTTGATGTATTTGTCGAAGGTTGATTCATTGGAGACGATAGCGGAATCAATCAGGGGGCCACTCAGAAGAGATTGGATCACCAGTCAATTTGGACACATTTATTTTGGACAGGGGGAGTATCGAAAGGCGAAGATGTATTTTGAAAAAAGTTTCACTTCCGGTTCTGTGCTGGTGAGAAACTTTTCGGGCGATCTTATTGTATACCGTAAGTTGATCTATATAGATTCTGTGCTCCAGGATCACCAGGCAGGATTGGCTCATTACCGAAAATTTACAGGGCTTCTCGACTCCAGCTTCCGGGTTTCGAAGTTAAGGCAGGCGGAAGAATTACAGGTAATGTACCAGACAGAAGACAAGGAGAAGGAAATTGCCTCGCTCAATCAAAAAGCAAAACTTGAACAAGCCAATTTAAAGCAGGCTACGTTAATAAGAGACATTACAATTGGTGGCATCGTCCTGTTGTTAATTATCGCCGCACTACTTTTCAGGCAAACGAAGTTGAAACAAAAAAACAATGGAGTCATCGTTCATAAAAATGAACAATTACAACACCTGGTAAATGAAAAAGACTGGCTGGTAAAAGAAATTCATCACCGG
Source organism: Ferruginibacter sp. (assembly GCA_030655145.1). Lineage (GTDB taxonomy): Bacteria > Bacteroidota > Bacteroidia > Chitinophagales > Chitinophagaceae > Ferruginibacter. The sequence continues at coordinate 25,504 of JAURWD010000108.1, read as the reverse complement.
GTAAAAAACAATTTCCAAACCGTGATGGGATTACTTGGAACACAAGCCGGCTACCAGAAGAATGATGTCGCGGTCAACGCAATTACTGACAGCCAGCGGCGCATACAAAGCATGTCATTGATCCATCAGAAATTATATCAATCCAACAACCTTTCCGCGATCAAGATGCCAGACTATGTTCATGAATTGCTTGATACCTTGAGTGAAAGTTTTAATAGCGGTAACCACATACGCTTCAACCTGGAAATTGAGCCAATTGAACTGGATCTTGCACACTGCATTCCCCTTGGCCTTATATTGAATGAAGCCATTACAAATTCTTTCAAGTATGCATTTCCGCTTGATTCTCCAGGAATAATATCCATTTCATTCAGGAAAAATTCAGCGGATGAACTCACACTAACCATTACGGATAATGGAAGAGGATTACCATCGTCATTTGACATCCATAATTCCAAGTCAATGGGTATGAACCTGATGAAGGGACTTAGCGAAGAGATCGGCGCCGGGTTTAAAATAGGTGGTGACAACGGAACGCAGATCACAGTCAGTTTCGAAAATGATGCTGATATGGCCAGCGAAATTTCACAAATGACAAACAAACAAATTCAGTTGGTATGAAGGAGAAAATATTGATCGTAGAGGATAAATTTATCGAAGCTGATTATCTCCGGCTTATGCTGGTGAAAGCCGGATACGAGGTGATGGGGATTGCGCATGCAGTTGTACAAGCCCGGGAGATGATAAACAATAACAAGCCGGATTTTGTACTACTCGATATTTTCCTGAAAGGAAAGTTAACAGGTATTGATCTTGCAAAGCAACTGTCGGATGAAAATATCCCATTTGTTTACCTGAGTGCCAACTCCAATGAAGAAGTACTGAGTGCAGCGAAAGCAACACAACCTTATGGCTTTTTAGTAAAGCCATTCCGCGAAAAAGACCTGCTGGTAACACTGGAGATCGCCCGGTACCGGCACGAACATAGCATCGAGGCCAATACCAGGAAAGAAAATATGCTACAAGAAAAATTACTTGCGATCGCAAATGATACGGGTAGCTGGGAAAAAAAGATGTTGGCGATTTGCACCACACTTAAACTGCACATATCCTTCGACTATATCACTGGAGGGTTTAATACCATCGACGGCATTTCATCCAAAGTGATCAGTTTTTTAAGGATTGGTTACGAAGAATATCAAACGATCGGCATAACAGAATTGCTCAATATTGCTGGCTTGAATCTCAATGATCTGTTAACCCTGGTTCACAACACAGCGTATGAAACTATGCCGGGGATCGTTGCTGAAAAAGCATTTGAAGAATCTTGCATTGAACGTTCTTTAAATAAACTGTTTTCAGAGATCTTCCAGGTAAAATCGTTTATCTATTTTCCGTTGCACCTTTCAAATGGCAAGGTCTTTATATTTTGTTTTTATTGCAAAAGGCCGGATACCTATACTACGGCGCACATCGGTTTAATGAATCGTTTGCAAAAGACAATGGCTAATGTTATGGAAATTATGCTGAAGGGGGAAGAAAAGGATAGTGTTGTTGAATCCCCAAAAACCGGCTTGCCGCCAGTTAACCCAAATGCTTACGAGCTGGAAGGTTTTGAAAGCATAATTGGAAAGAGCCGCGCCCTGCTAAATGTATTTGACCTGGTTACGCAGGTCGCTCACTCAGACACATCCGTGCTTATTTTAGGCGAAAGCGGAACAGGCAAAGAACGGATCGCGGACTGTATGCACAATCTTTCTCCCAGGAAGGGAATGCCGTTTGTGAAGGTTAATTGTGCAGCGCTGCCCGCTACCTTGATAGAGTCAGAATTGTTTGGGCATGAAAGAGGATCCTTTACTGGTGCGCTGGATAAACGAATTGGCAAATTTGAAAAGGCGGATAAGGGCACCATTTTTTTAGATGAAATTGGCGAGATGCCACTTGACCTCCAGGTAAAATTATTGCGGGTGCTGCAGGAAAAATACATTGAAAGAATTGGATCAAGAGATATCACCAGGGTTGATGTACGGGTCATCGCGGCCACTAACCGTAACCTGGAAAAAGAAGTTGCAGAAGGCCGGTTCCGGCTTGATCTTTATTATCGCTTGAATGTTTTTCCCATTTCACTACCACCATTACGCGAACGGGCTGAAGATGTTCCCTTACTCGCAGATCATTTCATAAAGATCTACAACCGGAAGGCAGGAAAAAAAATTAGCGGGCTTTCCGAGAAGGTGCTAAAAAATATGATTGCTTATCATTGGCCCGGAAACATCCGGGAATTGGAAAATGTCATTGAACGAAGTGTGTTACTTGCAAAGGGAACGATCATTGAAGATGGCTTGCTTCCCGCGGTTCAAAAAAAAGATGCACCTATAGATTTCCGTATGAAGACCAGCAATGAAAATGAACGCGATTATATCATTACGGTATTGAAAAAATGTAGCGGCAAAATATGGGGTAGTAGCGGCGCAGCCGAAATATTGAATTTACCACCCACTACCTTAGCATCAAAGATGAAAAAGCTCGGCATTCAGAAAGAACATTTTGAATGAATGATACTCGCTCCTCCTGACACAACCCTCTCCTGCCCTAACTATAAAAGCTTCATCCGTACAGCTATGTTTCAATTGCTGCCGGGTACATACGATCCAGATCAACTCACCCGTCTTCCTTTAATCCTCATAAAATACATCCCTACCGAATCATCCCGTTTTTCCTGAACATGCAATTAAAGATCAGGTTGAAAAAAGGACGGTTCAGGATTTACTTGGTCCGTTTTACCCTTTAGCACTTGGCTTTGGCTCTCGGCCAATAATATTTTTGTGCAATCAATGTGAAATATAAACAATGACAGCGCATAAAAAAATAGGCTTTAATTCTGATGGTGATGATGGCATACACCGTTCCTTCCGATCAATGAGAAACTTCATTGATCCCTATGGCGTTCAAAGCCTGGAGGAATCTCGCCACACAGATCCAGCAGTTGCCCATGAAGGCAGCCCGGTAATATTTATCAAATCCCAAAACATAAAAATTTAAACAATGAACAAAACAACAAAAATCCTTGCCAGTACCATGCTCAGCGGAGCAATGGCTTTGCAGGGTTCATTTGCAACAGCGCAGGGCGGACCGCATGTCGAAAATACAACTGACGAGTCCGTGCGACCTTTTCATGTTAAAATTTCAGACGCAGACATAAAGGATCTTCGGAAACGCGTCCAGGACACAAAATGGCCAGATAAGGAAACGGTTGCCGATCAGTCGCAGGGCGCAAATCTTTCCAACATGAAAGAGTTAGTGAAATACTGGGGAACCAGTTATGATTGGCGAAAAGCCGAGGCCAAACTGAATGCTTACCCACAATTCATGACAAAAATTGACGGTGTTGATATCTACTTCATCCATGTAAAATCCAACAACAAAAACGCGATGCCACTTATTTTAACCCACGGGTGGCCTGGCTCCGTCTTTGAATTTATGAACGTGATCAAGCCGCTAACCAACCCAACTGAATTTGGCGGAAAATCAGCAGATGCATTTGATTTGGTGATCCCCGCGTTACCAGGATTTGGCTTCTCCGGCAAACCCACAGAAGCAGGCTGGGATAATGAGCGTATTGCAAAAGCCTGGATCGTGTTGATGGATCGCCTGGGATACAAACGGTATGTTGCACAGGGTGGCGATTGGGGTGCAGCCATCATTCACAGTATGGCTATGCAGGCCCCTACGGGCTTGTTAGGCATCCACAGTAATTTGCCGGCAACCTTACCAAATGAAGCAGGCATGGCCCTGGGCGGAGCTGCTGCTCCCGAAGGATTTTCAGCCAAGGAACGTGCGTCTTTCGATCAGTTGAATAAAGCCATTAAAACAGGTTGGTTTACCTATAAGACCACCATGGAGGCTCGCCCACAAGGGATAGGTTATGGACTGGCAGATTCTCCAACCGGGCTTGCAGCCTGGCTCTTCATGCATCCAGGTTTTGAAAACTGGGCCTATGGTAAAGACGCGAACCAGTTGCCAACAAAAGATGAAGTGCTCGATGATATTTCTCTCTACTGGTTAACGGGTTCATCTGCTTCTTCAGCAAAGATCTATTGGGAAAACAGGAAGATAAATCTTGTAAGTGCAGGCAGCATGAAATCTGACCAGATCAAGATACCTGTAGCCATTACGACATTTCCGCAGGATGTATATGCATCACCCGAAAGCTGGGCCCGCAAGGCTTTTAAAAACCTGGTCTATTTCAAAGAGGTAGATAAAGGAGGACATTTTGCCGCCTGGGAACAACCTGCATTATTCACCACTGAAATTCGTGCGGCATTTGCATCGCTACGGTAGATCCCGGGCAAAGACAGCAGCTTGTTGTGCTCCTTTTGTTTATGAAAAGTATTTGCAATGCAGGCAATCGTCAATAAAATTTTGAGCTTGACAAAATAAATAAAATGAAAAAGCGAGTAAACCTCCTCATCTGTACTGTGGCAATAGCGGTACTATCAGCAGTTATCATTTCCTGTTCCCCTGAGAAAAAGCCCGAAGGAATCACCCGCACCGAACTGCAGCGTCATGACCTCAGCATACCCGGGCGTGAGGCTGTTCAATTACTGGTTGAGTTTGGGCAAGGAGTCGTGGCTGGGAATCACCGGCACCCTGGCGAAGAAGTAATCTATGTCACCGAAGGATTGCTTGAATACCAGGTTGAAGGAAAGCCGCCTGTTACGCTTAAGGTTGGAGAAGTGCTGTTCATCCCGGCCGGGACGGTCCATTCAGCGAAAAACGTTGGCAGCGGTAACGGGGCAGAACTTGCAACCTATATCGTGGAAAAAGGGAAGCCGCTGGTAGAGGCGGTGAAATAAGCTGCTCTCAAAAAAATAAAAATATCAGAAATCATAAATTATTAAAAAGACAAATAATGGAAACAATCTCTCAATCAACCAAAGTATTATACACGGCTAAAACGCACACAACAGGCGGCCGCGGACATGGTGTATCAAAAAGTTCTGACGGGCATCTTGACATCAGGCTTTCCACGCCCGGCACAAACGGAACCGGTACCAATCCCGAACAATTATTTGCTGCAGGATGGTCTGCCTGTTTTGAAGGCGCATTGAGCACCGTTGCCCGTAGAATGCGAATTACACTTCCCGAGGACACAGCGGTTGATGCGGAAATTGATCTCTGCTCCGATAACGGAGATTACTCACTCCAGGCCCGGCTTAACATTACGATCCCCGGGGTGGAAAGAGAAATCGCAATGCAATTGGTTGAAGATGCAACGCATACCTGTCCTTATTCAAAAGCAGTCAAGGGAAATATAAAAGTTGACTACTACCTTTTATAAAACCGCTTCCCGTTGGTTGATTCAAGCCTGGAAAAATCTGAAATAAATTTTAGCAATTTTCAAGAATATACTTCCCGTATGGTTTGGAGAAACTTGCTCCAGCCATTGAATACTTTGAAGGAACAATCAAAAATGAAAAACAATGAAACAGGTCAGATCAATACTCATCAATTTATTATTTACAGGAGTTGTTTTACTCCTTTCAACAAGCAGCTTTGCACAAGCATTAAAAAAAGGAGCTGCCGGGATTCCTTACCCGGATATGCCGGAGATAGCGCCACTTGCTGTGCACATCGGGAAGCACCTTGAAGTGCCGGAATCGTCGAAAGGACCAGCCATCGAGCCTGGTAAAGGTTATCGAATCCAGGAACTAGGTAAGGGTATCTACATGATCACTGACAATGCTTACCAATCCATGTTTATGGAGTATGAAAGCGATGTTGTGGTAATTGATGCACCGCCTTCATTTGCTCAACACATCCGGAAGGCAATTGCTGAAGTAACAAATAAGCGAATTACGCATTTGGTTTACAGCCATGCACACATTGATCATATCGGTGGCGTCAAAAGTCTCAACTTAGAAAAGCAACCTGTCATTATAGGGCAGGAGGAAACTAAACGATTATTAGTAAGGGCAAATGATGCCGGTCGCCCGGTTCCTACAATTACGTTTAAAGACAAATACACCCTTAAAGTTGGCACTCGACAACTCGAGCTGTCGTACCATGGAGTTGCACATGAGCCAGGCAACATTTTTATATACGCCCCGGCGCAGCAAACGCTGATGGTCGTTGATGTTATCTTTCCAGGCTGGATGCCCTGGAGACGCTTTGCCCTGGCAAAAGATGTTCCCGGCTATTTTGCGCAGGTTGAAGAAATAAATAAGATGAAGTGGAAAACGCTTGTATCCGGACATGTTGAAAGAACGGGCACACACGCGGATGTAGCTGAGCAACTTGAATTTATGAATGACTTGAAAAAAGCTGCCCGCGTAGCATTAGCATCAACCAAATTCGGCGAGGGGCTTGATCCTGCTGATGGCATGAATGCGTGGGCGGGATTTGGGAATTATATTGACCGCGTCGTGATCCAGATCGTAAACTCGGTCACACCCAAATGGTCTACCAGGCTTGGAGGCTATGATGTTTTCATTTGGGACCAGGCCTACGCCATGGAACAAACCTTACGTATTGAGGAACAATGACAAAAAGAAGTAAATAAAATGTGCTTTTTCGTTTGTCGTTTTTTTTAGAATAGAAAATAGCTACTCCAGGCCACAAGCAATTATAAACTGGATGGAGTTACACTGCTACCCCCGATGACTAAACGGACTTTTAAAAAAACAAAATGCCAGGGCTCAGTTTTCTTGAGTTCTTGAATCATCGGGGCTTAACATGACCGTAATGTCTCTTTTCCAAAGCTCGAGACATTGCGGCATCTCCGCTTTCAAAGTGATACCATCACCAACATTTCAAAATGATAACCTGTATTACAAATGTGGTGGCTTGTTTCATTTGAATAATTTATGTTAACAAGCCATTCTAAATACTGCTGGAGATGACCAACAAAGTTTAAAGATAACCTGGCTAACGTCCTGTCAGGAACAGTGCAGTGATAACTTCAAAAAATCGTATATGAGACAATTTGCAATTCTAATTTAGGTCTTCATCCCCTGCTTTACCAGCTATGGGCAGGTAAAAGTCATCCCATTGGAAAGTTCTTTAACTATCAGGGAACCATAAATTTATTATGAAGATACCGGTAGTACAAACACTTGTTTGCCATCCCAGGTTTATTGAACTGTGAAGGTAATTTTCCTAGAAAATTGCTGCTGAACCTTGATATTGTACTGTTGAAGTTTGTGGAATTTGTGTTAGGTTTATGACTGTAGACGCTTGCTATCTTTCATCCATAAACCCTCTCGCAAATGTTTGGCTACCCAGGTAATAAAACAGTAGATCTAAAACCATTTTTTGTCCCGGAGAACATGGATACGTCTGAATGGACAGGAAAAGATTTTGAATTCCTCTTAGTCGGGAACATTCAAATTCCGGCCGGGGAATACGACAATCTCATGACGCCGAATTCTTTTGACTGGACAAAGGTCACGATGAAAAATTCGACCATCTACACAGTAAACGAGGAATCTTACAATTTTTCCCAGGACACTGACGGCCTTCACATGAGTTTTACTCCCGGATTCACTTATACAATCGCGAGGCAGATCGTAAACGAAATAATCAAAAATTTAAACCAGGCCGGACAAACAGCCGAATTAGCTGTACTGGGTTTCCCAATTGTGTACCTCAAAAGTAAAACAGCCGGGGGCAGAGAATTATTCGACACACCCTAATCCCCAAGTGTTTCGTCTAACCTGCAAAATTCTCTTACAACCACTTTTTTCTTTTAAAATAAATAAAAGGCAGCACAGCGGAAAACGACGCCTTATTAGCTGATTACATCCAATTCAATTTCGATTGCCTGGATGTCCTAACAGAAAACGTCTCGAACAAAATTGACCTGGATAAAATTTCTATCAATAGCGCTGTGCTCTTTTAAAACTTGAGTATCCTTTGGATACGGTGCTAAAGTTATTTGTTGATACGAGGGAGGGCAGGTTATTAATTTTTATACGGGCCGGGGACGTGTTCCGGTTTTTTAAAACTTTACAATTTCCTTAAGTGTTTTCGGGATACTTTCGATCTTCACCTACCCACACTAACACGCATGAAAACATTTCTCCTCTCCTTCTTTTTGCTGTGCCTCAGTATTCCTGGATACACGCAAACGACCAAAGGAAATTTCCTGGTCGGCGGTAAAATAAATTTCGAATCAGTTAAGGACAAAAATTATTACAGCCCTGATTATGCGTCAACCAATTTTATCTTTTCACCAAATATTGGATACTTCATTGTAGATAACATCGCAGGTGGCTTCAGGCTGGATCTTGGCGCATACAATTCTGGAAATAGACTTGTCGAAACCAGGTACAGAACCACGTCAATTTCGCCATTTTTAAGGTGCTACTTCCTTCCGGTACAAAGAAAGGTAAATGCATTTCTTGATGCGGGCTACCTCTATCAGAAGACCCGGTGGAGGAATTTACAAAGTCCCGAATATGTTGAAAAATCGCATGGATTTAGTATCATGGCCGGACCTGCTATTTTTCTCAGCAAACAAATAGCAGTAGAATTTACAGTCGGATTTAAACATACTAAACTAAATGCCTTCGAAGCAACGCGGAGCAACACATTCAACAGTGGTGTTGGCCTGAAAATTCATTTGGGGAAGACAAAATAAAAACCGACTGTATAAATAGTTCCCTAACCTAAGCAAGTGATGCGGCAAGGCAGGTACTTATGTTTTTCAACTCTGTGAACCCGGGATATACCTGCCTTTGACAACACTTTCCCATCTAAAGAATTTCGTTTTACTTTTGATCCCGTCGCTCTTCAAGCGGAGCAGCTATTCAAGGGCAAGTCGCAACGCGGAAAACTAAGGTAGCAGCATTCAGCGGCGTTAATCAAATGGCTCAATAAAATTGAAAAATGCCACGAAAATTAAAATTGCAGGTACAACTATCCGTTGACGGTTTCATCGCTGGACCCAATGGGGAAATGGACTGGATGATATTCGACTGGGATGAGCCATTAAAACAATACGTGACGGCACTAACGGAAACGGTTGACAGCATCCTCCTTGGCCGGAAATTAGCCGAATCCTTTATCCCGTACTGGGCCTCACATCCTGGAGAAGAAGGCGCTGAAAATATTAATCAAACCCCAAAAATTGTATTCTCTAAGACATTGACCGAATCTCCCTGGGTCAATACTAAACTTGCGACCGGCGACCTGGTAGCGGAAGTCACTCAACTAAAAAACGAAACCGGTAAAGACATCATCGTATATGGAGGTGCAAATTTCATCTCCAAATTGATCAAATACAAACTAATAGACGAATTTTACCTTTTGGTAAATCCAACATTGATCGGTAATGGAATGGCCATTTTTCACGATATCCCTTCCACCCGACACCTCGAATTAAAAGATACAGCCGGGTTTCAATGTGGCATTACCGTCATCCATTACGAACTCAAATAAAGCACTCGCTAAAAAGCATCAACCGTTGCCGTTAGCCCCGTGTTTTTCAAGTTCCTAATAAACAGCATAGCAATCATGTCAATAACAAAAGAATCGGAACTGGCCGGGATGAAAAAAGCAAGCGAAGCCGTGGGCTGCACCTTGAAGGAAATGAGTAAATACGCTCAACCCGGCATGACGACGAAACATCTCGACGAATATGGCGCAAAAATACTGGCTGATTTTGGCGCAAAGTCTGCACCGCATTTAACGTATGGTTTCCCCGGCTGGACTTGCATCAGCGTCAATAACGAGTTTTGTCACGGCATTCCTTCCGACAATACCATCCTGGAAGAAGGCGACCTTATAAACATCGATGTGTCCGCGGAACTAGATGGGTTCTGGTCAGACAATGGCAATTCCTTTGTGCTGGGAAAAGATATTCATCAACATCAAAAATTAGTGGAGGCTTCAAAACAGATCCTGCACAAAGCCATCTTTAATATTAAAGGCGGGGTTCGAATAGCCGACATTGGCCACCTGATTGAAACTGAAGCAAAGAAGCGTGGCTACAAAGTGATCAGGAATTTAACCGGGCATGGCATTGGAAGAAGCCTTCATGAGGAGCCGGGAGAAATAGCGAATTACCGGGATCGGTATAATCAAACAAGGTTTAAGAAAAACTCGGTCATTGCGATTGAAACCTTCATCGCTACAACCTCAACCTACACTGAAACCTTGAAAGATGGCTGGACGATGGTTGGAAACAAAGGTGGCTTTATGGCCCAACACGAACATACCATTGTTGTTACCGATGGCAAGCCAATCATCCTGACGGAACAAAATGAAATATGGAATTAATTACTTCGTGCACTCCTGCCCGTCTTCAAATTTCCACCTAACTGTGAACGGCCTGGCTTATAAAATTTCGATCTTTTCCTGATGATCTATAATGTTTATGTGGTTGAATTATCCAGGCGGGTCTTCACGGAAAACGCAAGATTCCGAGATGCCAATCCACAATTTAATGGTGTGTTGCAATGTCTTTATGTGGGCATGACCAGCAAGTTACCCGCTGAGAGATTTCAACAACACAAAACGGGGTATATCAACAAAAAAGGCCACAAGCTGTCCGCAAACATTGTTGAGAAGTACGGGACTTACCTGCGTCCAAGTTTGTACGATCATTTAAATCTAAAAGCGATGAACAGGGCACAGGCACTCGCGATGGAAGCAAAGCTCGCCCTGGAACTGAGAAGAAAGGGTTATGCTGTTTGGTATAATTGAACTGGATAAAAAAAGCTGACCCACTAAATAAGTAATTTGATAAAGACTGGTGTTGTTTACAATGTACCTAACAGAAGGGTGAGTTTCAATTACATTTAAATGTGACGTCCCGCAACTTTACCCATTCCTCCTTAACTTCATTCAGACATTCTTACTGCAGGTACGCCAACTTTCCTTTATGAAAAGCAGGCTTACGTGAACGGCTGCTCGCTCCTTTTAACAACCGAATGCCAGTTTTGAAACATGACAAACGAAATCAGTCAGTGCCGGTTTTGTGATTCTTACGGGTCAGGAAAATTTTGCAACTGTTGTGGCCAAAGCTTCGTCGTGAAACGTTTGACCTTGAAGGGCATCATCCACGAAGCCACGCATTTTTTTACCCACCTCGACAGCGGCTTTCCCTACACCTTGAAAAGACTCGTAGTTGCGCCGGGCAAAATGCAGCGTTCCTACATTGATGGCGACCGCTCTAAATACCAGAAGCCGTTTTCCATGTTTTTTCTTTGCGCCACTTTCGCAGCCCTGGCCCTTTACTGGATCAACAGTTCGGTGGTAAAATACTTCAACGCCGGCGAGGCGCAGGAAGCAGCCTTCTTTCATCAGTATTGGGTCATCATGCAGGTTTGTATGTTGCCGCTCCACGCGCTTTTAGCCTTCCTGTTTTTCAGATCCGCCCGGTTTAATTATGCTGAAGCAATGGTGTTGCAACTCTACCAGTTTTCCTTTCTCTTCCTCTTATTGACCGCTATTCACTTGTTGAAGTTTATCTTCCCCCATATCGAAACCCGGTACATAGAACTTCCCCTCATCATCGCCTATTGCATATTAACGAACCTCAATTTTTTCAAGGAAGGATCGAAATCAATAATCATTCTCAAAACGATCTTCAACATCGGGCTCAGTTTTTTTTTCTCAAGTTTTGTACAGGACCTGCTGGTCAAGATCTTTTAACGCTGCAAGCCAGGTTGCAGGTTTTTCGTAGCTGTATGCGGCAACTGCTGAAATGAATTTAACGCCACTTGTTGAGCAACTGCTGCCGGTTGGTTTGAACCCAGGCCTTCATTTTTCTGCCGGGGGCAGAATGCGGCATATTTACAGGAACAGGTTTTCGGAAGTTCGTTTAAGCTTGTGAAACACATACATTATTAATTTAAAAAATCGAAGGTTTAGATAGCAGGACTGCTGGTGCAGATGGATTTTAATTACCAGTTTTCCAGGCCCAGTAATTTTTTTCCTAAAGGCGATAGATCGGCTGTGGTGTATTTTGTTTTCTCCCAGTTTCTTGGGTCACCCGGAAAAGCATAGCCTTCCGGCGCCTGCCGCTCCTTCCAGGAATTGATCCGCCACTGCCGTAAGGCTTCATTATCTTCTTCAGCCGGCATCATGGAAATATATTGGGCCATGCGCACTTTATTACCGCTGGTATTCGCCCGGATTCCGTGTGGCTGGGTGCTGTTGAAGATCAACAGGTCACCGGCTTCCATCTTTACTTTTACCAGGTCAAACCCGGCCACATCCGGCTTGAAATGATTCCTGTCTTCAGGCTGTGTCAGCTTCCAGGTATCGTAGGTACGGTACAGTTCAGGTATGCACTGAAAGCCACCCATATGCTCATCTGTCTGATCCGCGAGCGCCAACACTCCCTGCACGTTTTGTGGCTTTGTTTCAGGATCATAATCCCAGTGAATAAACCCTTTGTATTCATGCCCGGGCCGAATCGGGAAGTTCAAATTTGCCCGGTCGATGGTGCACCACAATTTCTCCGTACCCCAGATGTCGGCAAAGGCCTGGTGCACTTTTGGCATCTGCCGGTTATCCCATAAATATTGATGATTGTATACTTCTACCATGCCGGTATTGGTGAGTTCTTTCATTTGCATTTCAGCCCTTGCCGGCGCATACCAGGATTCAACATCATTCGGATCTTTCTCCTCAAACTCCCAAAGAAAGGCGGCAAGGCGTGCGACCTGTTGTTTCGGTACCGCATTTTTGATAACGATGTAACCATTGTCGATCCAGAATTTCCAGTCTTCCTCAGATAATACGCGGAGTGGTTCGCCATTGCTGCGGTCATTCAATTTGACATTACTGCTTTTTGCTGTCGATGGATTACCAGGAATATCTTTATGCACATTCGCTGTGCCCATGGTCATGGTCGGGGTCATTGTTTGTTGTTCCATTATAACAAGTTTTTTGATTGAATTGATACTGCAAATTTCTATGATGAAGAAGCGCTTCAAAACCTGTTGAATGACCAATATTTGCTCTCTATTGACATTTATCAGCTAAATTTATCAGCAACAGCTAATCGCCCAGATAAATCAACGCCATTGAAAATTCAGAAAGAAATAGTGTTACCGGGTTCGGGCCAATCGTTTAAACTCTTTCAGCCGAGCTTGAAAAACTATTTCTACTGGCACTATCATCCCGAGTATGAGTTGGTATATGTTGAAGCGATCAATGGTATCCGCCACGTTGGACAGCACATTTCCGGCTTTATGGAAAGCGACCTGGTGTTGATCGGGCCCAACGTGCCCCACCTCAATTTTGACTACGGGATAGAGACTGCCTACCACCAGGTTGTCGTGCAGCTTAAAGAAAATTTTTTAGGAGAAGCGTTTAAAGAAACCCCGGAATTTGCTGCTATTTACGCCATGTTTCAAAAAGCCTACCTCGGATTGTCGTTCAGTGGCAACACAAAAACGATCGTGGCCGAAAAACTTCAGCAGATGCAGGACCTGTCGCACTTTGACCAGGTGATAAGGTTGCTGGAGGTGTTCCAGATCCTCGCCACCTCAACTGACATTACCGAACTCAACGACCAGGATACGAGCATCAAACTTTTCTTCGATGATAAAATACGGATGGGTGCCGTGTACAAATACATCCATGGAAACTACAACAACAAGCCCGACGTAAACATCGTAGCCTCCAGTGTTCATTTAAGCACGGCTGCCTTTTGCCGGTATTTCAAAAAACAAACTAAAATGACTTTCACAGATTTTGTGAATCAATACCGGGTAACGCAGGCGAAGACATTGTTGTTGAAAGACGTAAGCGTTTCAGAAGCCTGTTACGAGGTGGGTTTTGAAAGCCTTTCGTATTTTAATAAATTGTTTAAAAAACTTACAGGGGCAAACCCGTCTGTTTTCAAAAGATCCCTCGGTGTAAAATAGCGAATACGCAATACTGTTAGTGGTGATGAAACAGGGGTGCTACGATACAGGAGGACATTGCACCAGTCGAGACGATGAACTTTAAATTATTTAATCAATCCTTACCCCTACATGAACAAGATCGTATTCTATTGCTGGCTCCTGCTGATCAGCATTCCCCTTGCAGCTCAAAACCAGTCCACCGATAAATTTCATTTGCAGTTAGACAGGTCGGCCTACGTGGCCGGCGAAACGGTGTGGTTCAAAGCGTACATCCTGACTGATTTTTACCCAACAGTGAGTAAGACTTCGCTCAGCATTGACTTGCTCGATAGCTCCGGTAAACCTATCGCGTCGAAGGTGTTGCCGATTTTTGGTGGAACAGCTGCGGGCAATATTGATCTTCCTAGTTCCGCCCCCGGCGGGATCTATTTCCTGGGGCTTCGACAGCCACTGAAGCAAGGAACAATTTATACGAAGATGTTGTACGTGTTCAACCCTTCGTCTTCAACAGAATCTCTGCCGGCAAAACTTCCCAAGAAACAGGACATCATCTTCTACACCAGCAGTATGAGCCTGGTGCAGGGGATAACCAACACGGTCTACTTTAAAGCTTCCGATGAACACGGGTTTCCTGTAGCGGTGGAAGGCGCTCTTTTAAATTCAAATAAGGAGCCCATCCTGAAGTTCGACGGGGTGTACCATGGAAAGGGAAAATTTGATTTTGTTCCTGCCCAGCATGAAAAATATTCGGCCGAAATCAAATTCAAAAATGGTGAAACGCAGGTGAAGGAGTTTCCTTTGGTTAGCGAAACGGGTGTCATTGTCAGCACCTCGGATGTAGCGAAAGGAAAAAGAATAAGCATTCAATCCGTCGGAAAGGAGCAGTCGTTGAATATTGTCGGCCTGATGGCGAACGACATTATTTTTCAGAAAACATTCAGCGCAACTGGCAACTACAGTTTCATTTTGCCAACACAAGAATTACTTACAGGATTGCTCCGGATCTTTGTCTACGACGCGTCAACTATTCTCGCTACCACCACGATTTTTGTGAGTACAGAAACGGCCGCTTTGCCGATCCGGCTTTCAACAAATGCGTCCGAATCATTAGGGGACAACCAGGCATTCACCATTGATTTTCCCGACAGCACGATTGGCTCCTTTGCTGTGTCCGTAACCAACTTCGATATTGAATTTCAATTCTCCCGCAATGAGATTGCAGCAGACCTGTTGGTGGACCAGCACCACCCGGAGACGATCATTGCACAGACTGCGAACGCCGGGATATTTGGCTTTGATCAAAAATTATTGGAGTTATACGCGGCGACGACAGACTGGCAACCGATCGGCTTAAAAGAACTTCTGGCCCCGGCACCAACCACAGCGGTTTACGACACTAATTTTCTTACCATCCGTGGCAAAGTGTACAAGAAACACCAGGATGTGTTGGTGAAAAAAGGTGAGGTGAATTTTATCTTCCACGGGGCAGATTCTACTACTTCTTTTCTTTCTTCTCCTATCAATCCCGACGGCAGTATTGAACTTCCGAACCTGATCTTTTATGACACCAGCGTTGTGAACTATGAACTAAACGGCAAAAATAAAGACGCGATCGTGATCAAACTCGAGCAGCAACAGCGAGATTCTTCCAGGGTTTCAGCAAGTTACCTGCGCCACCTGCAAGAAGCCCGTAGCTTCAATTTACCTGCCGAGCAGGTAACCGCCCAGGCGAAGATCGCCTACCAATATTTTGCTGACGCAGACAAGAGATCTACCACCCTCGCAGAGGTGAAAGTAACCGCGAAGCGGGGAACGCCAACACAGCAAGTCAATGACAGGTACACCCGTGGGGTATTTCAAAGTTCGAATATGGCAAGATCGCTGGACCTCATCAACAATCCACCTGCAATGACGGGTGGCAATATTTTAGATTATTTGCAAGGCAAGTTCCCCGGCCTGATCATTACTAAAAACGGGGCGAATTATACGATCTCCAGCCAGCGCCAATTATCATTATCGAACACTCCGCCGTTTAAATTTTTCCTGAACGAGCAAGATATTACATTGGAATTTCTTATCCCCATCCAGGTGCAGGAAGTTGCGCTGGTAAAATATTATTCGCCGGGAAGCAGCCTGCCGGGGATCGGCATTGCAGGGGCATTGGTGGTATACACAAAGAAACCAAGTGAAATGAGTTTTCCTACGAGCTCTCGAATCAATACTTTCAAATATGTAGGTTATTCGCCCAACAAAGATTTTGAAACGGAACAGGAGATCGTGGGAGCGACGCAAACCTTTGTTCCAACCACGCTTTACTGGAATCCAAACATTTCAGTGGACGGTGAAAAAAGCAGCCAAACGTTTACGGTTAAACGCTACAAAAGCGTGAAACGGATGCAGGTTGTTATAGAAGGATTTACTGCCGATGGCAGGATCTTACATTTTGAAAAGATCCTGGATCAATAGTTTAACACCCGTTCCAACGGATTGGGAAAAAGGGTAATGTTATACTGTAAGTTGTTGTCTAAAATTTTAAGACCAACGCTTCATACGGCCGCAGAACGATCGGTGTTCCTTTCTTTGGCAACACCGTTGTTTTATAATTTGAGGAAACCAGTTCGAAGTTAGCCTGGTTGAGCCCGGTCGCGGCTTGTGCCGTGGCTGCTGAAAAATTTAGCAGGATGAGCATTTTCTCTCCACCACTCTCCCGCGTAAATGCATAAACATTCGTGTTGTTCTTATCCAGCAGCGTGTAGTTCCCGTATACCAACAGGCGATTGTCCTTGCGCAGCTTTACCAGCCTGCGGAAATAATTAAGCACACTGTTCGGATCTTTTTCCTGTGCGGCATAATTGATGGTGGCGTGATTGGGATTCACGTTGATCCAGGGCTTGCCGGTTGTAAAACCAGCGTTCGGCGAAGTATCCCATTGGAAGGGTGTACGCCCGTTATCGCGACTCTCAAATTGAATACGCTTCATGAACTTCTGGAGATCGCCACCATTCGCTTTCTGAAACTTATATTCATTTTGCGTGGATACATCGCGGTAGTCTTCAATCTTCGTAAACCCGGCATTGGTCATTCCCAGTTCGTCTCCATAATATACATAGGGAGTGCCGCGCATTGCCATGATAAAAGTCGCGAGCATTTTCGCCGACAATTCCCGGAACGCCGGATCCGGGTTTCCAAACCTGCTTACCAGCCTTGCCTGGTCGTGATTCGCAAGAAAAATTGATAACCAGCCATTCTCTGCAAAGGCGCTGTCCCACCGTGAAAAAACCTCTTTGAAATGCAGCAGGCTGTACCCGTCCTGCTTCGGGATATCAACTCCTTCAAAAGCATAGGCCATGTTCAATTCATTTCGATGGGCATCCACCAGGTTATGCGCATCTTCATAGGAATTGCCGGCGCCTTCGGAAACACTCATTACATCAAACTTGCTGAAGACTTCTTTGTGCATCTCCTGCAGGTAGCCGTGCAGGTTACCTTGCATGGCGTAATACTTTGTGAAGTTCTTTTCGAAATTTTTTGGAAACATTGGGAACGTAGTATCCTTTGCTGCAAACTGGAATGCGTCCAGCCGGAAACCATCTATGCCTTTTCCTGCCCAAAATTTCATGATGTCGTACACCTCGTGCCTCAAGGCGGGATGCTCCCAGTTCAGGTCGGGTTGCTTGCGGGAGAAATAATGCAGGTAATAGGCATTGGTAACAGAATCATACATCCAGGCGTCGTGGTTAATATCGAACAGGCTGTACCGGTAGGGAGGCTTTCCCTGCTCAGCATTCCACCAATGGTAGTATTTACGGTAAGGGCTGGTTCGCGAACTGCGGCTGGCTTTAAACCATTCGTGCTCATCACTACTGTGGTTGACCACCAGGTCCATGATGAGTTTGATACCCCGCTCGTGCAATCCTTTCAGGAGGGCTTCAAAATCCTCCATCGTCCCAAAGTCTTTCATGATATTCCGGTAATCACTGACATCATAACCATTGTCATCATTGGGAGAACTATAAATCGGGTTAAGCCAGAGAGCATCAATGCCCAGACTTTTGATATAGTCAAGCCGCGAAATAATCCCCTTAAGATCACCGATACCATCACCATCACTGTCCTGGAAACTGCGTGGATAAAGTTGATAGATCACGGCCTCTTTCCACCATTTTTCACCCGGCTGGTCATTCTTCACTATTGATTGGGCCGTTGCCCATTGGGCACCGAAGGACAGGATAAAAAAGACAAGCAGGCAATAATGGCACCGTTTCATCGGAATGTGTTGTGGTGGAGCAGATCGCTTCTTCAAATGTAATTTTATTTTATTGAGAAGATGCTGAAGCTTTCAACCTTACCAGGTTGCGAAGTATATTGGTCGCCTCCTAAAATTTAAAAGTAGGCCCGGGAGGAGTACATGTTATTAGACTTTGCAGAAACTTGTATATCCTTTGTCACGTAAACCTTGTCAATAAAAAAACCATCCTTTCCAGGATGGTCACATGAGTTGGTGAGAATAAGGAAGCAAACCGGGCGATTGAATATGCTCACTAAAAAAGAGGAAACGGGTTACACTTGAGGAAATCCCGAAAACTGCGCACACATTTCCAATCAATATGTATCCCGTTTTGCAGCTGGTATAGTTTATAAATTAAATGCTTTTCTGAAATAGTTTCCAATCTAAGTAGCAGATCAAAAACGGGCAACGTTACACCGTGACTGCCGAAAAACGGGGGATAAATTCCGATTAAACTTCCCGGATTATTATCCACATATTGTGCCAATTATTTGATTGTGAAGAAAATAATGTCCCTCTCCGATTCGATGTTGCAACAGGCATACAAGGGTTGAACTCCATCCTGCCATCTTGCAAAAAAACTTTCTCAATGGATGAATTTTGCGAAAGAATGCCTGGTAACGTTAGCGACACAACGCTGTTTAGCAACCTGTTTAAACGAGACAATTTGCCAACACGACAAAAGTTTAAAATAGGTAACTGATCTGCCAAAGACTTCAGGCAGAAATGGATATCGCTCTGCTGGAAGGCTGGACTAAAACCGCTAAAAAAATACCGGGATAAATATTACCTTGGCTACTCAAAAAATCTCGCTTATGAATCCGAACAAAGCATTATGGGAAAAAGGTGACTTCACCCGCATCGCAGAAACCATGCGGGAAAGCGGCGCGGCGCTTGTCGCAAAACTGGGTATTACAAAAGGCATGGATGTATTGGATCTTGGATGTGGAGACGGCACAACAGCAATACCTTCCGCTAAATTGGGAGCCAATGTTCTCGGCGTCGATATTGCCCAAAACCTGGTTGCGGCAGGTAACGAACGGGTAAGCAAAGAAGGCCTAACCAACTGTAGTTTCCAGGAAGGCGATGCAATGGATCTGCAGGCTTTGAAGGATAGTCAATTCGACCTGGTGGTTAGCATTTTCGGAGCCATGTTCGCACCCCGCCCTTTTGATGTTGCAAAAGAAATGGTCCGCGTTACCAAGCCAGGAGGCCGGATCGTGATGGGAAACTGGATACCAGGTGACCCCACCCTCGTCGCACAAATCTTAAAGATCAGCTCTGCGTATACACCGCCTCCGCCAGAAGGTTTTGTGAGTCCCATGCTTTGGGGAGTGGAAACGAATGTTACAGAACGGTTTGAAAGTGCCGGCATACCAAAAGAGAATGTTTCATTCCTGCGGGACAGTTTTGTGTTTAATATTCCCGGGGACCCGAAGGAGCTGGTTGCACTCTTCCAGCAATTCTATGGCCCCACCATGAATGCATTTGAAGCGGCGGAAAAGAATGGCAAATCTGCTGAACTTAAGCGTGAATTAGAAGAGCTTTTTGTCAGCCAGAATACCAGCACAACTCCTGGTACAACCTCAATCCCAGCTACGTATTTACGGGTTACAGTTCAGCGCTAAAGCTGAACACCATAACTTCTGATTGAAATTTTTAGCAGCAACCACGAGCCAGGTTGAGCCGGCTATTTAGCACCCGGTTTCCGCAGCGCGTATTCATAATGCAACTGCGGGCTACCGTTATTGTTAGGTATATCCAGTTCCCGGACCTTTACGGCGCCGATCTTACCCGTTGCTAATTGCGATCGAAGGTTGGTTGCGCCGATATGAAAATAAATGGTGTCAACAAACCGGAAGGCATAGTCCACCAGTAATTGTTTCGCCGCTTTATTAAACGCTCCGCCCCAGTACGCCGTTGCGAGAAAGGTAAAACCGATGGCGATGCTTTCACCTGGTTTGTAATCGTAGTAACGCGTACAACCTGCAATTTCGCCGGTAGTTCTTTCCATAATAAGAAAGGCGGTGCCCGAGGCCACCGCGCCGTCGAAATACCCCTGGAACACTGCCCGTTCAAACCTGTTTTTCGTTGGGTGTTGTTCCCAGATCAAGGGGTCCGAGGCGACCGCGAAAAGGCGATCAAAATCCGAAGCACTCACAGGTACCAGTTGAACAAGATCGTTCGCAAGACCTTTGGGTTGCCAATCTACCTCTTTTGTATCCATTGCTTCTTGATTCATGTGTAAAAAAATTCAGACTCCCGTGCCAGCGGGTTTAAAAACCGGGTTGTGCTATTGCGGTTATCCATCGACGTTACACTACACTCTACATTCAGATATTGCTAAGACGAACGCTTTATTGTTGAAAAACCTCCGGGTGTTTTCGAATGACATCAGCCGGTGAACAATTCCACGCTCGACAGTGACTGTTGCTCGGGTAAAAATGGTAAGGTGCCGTGCAAAAACATTTTGAGTATGCGCATTAGTTACAAATAGTCCAACAAGGTGCTGCAGAAAAAGAAGGCAACTGTTGATTTCTTAACATTCATGAGTTAACGAAATTAAATTGTAAAGCAGGTGTACTAACGCTAAGTATAAACGCAGTTTACTTTACACGGATAAAATCCAGGTCGTGAAAATCATAGCTAAAATCAGTTAGCGGTGAAATGGCCGACATGGTGATACCAGCGGCCTTTCCTGCGGCATCGAGGGTAAAGTTCACAAAGGCATCTGCATCCATACTCCGCTCCCGCCATTTTACAACAAAGCTGTTTCCTTTATAGGGGAAGAGCTGGCCGGTCAACTTTGGTGACCTTTTCGAAGCAAACCAGGGCTTTCCATTTTCCATAGAAATAACCACATCACCAAACCACTTATCGTGGTAAGTTCCCGCGTAGGCGGCGATATCAATCTTTTCACCTGTTGCTTTCTGGGCAATACCGATGTTATTCCAAATAGAGTCTGTGATCGTACGGGCAAATTCCCGTTGGGTTTTTCTTCCTTTCGAATATTGCGCTACCCGATCCGTTCCTTTCATATTAAAATAACCGTCTTTCACCTGGTCTGCGATCGCACGAAAGGCGCCCGACTCTTCCTGGTTGGTCAGCACGATGATGCCCAGGTTTAATTCCGGTATCATGGTTACCTGCGTGAGCATACCCACCGTTCCACCCGTGTGAGTCACTTGTTTTAAACCGTGGACATCGCTGAGAAAAAAGCCGAGGCCGTAGGAAGAGAAATGAGTATTATAATCTCCGGCGCTACGTACCGGGAGGATGGTCTGCGGCGTCCAACGTTCTTCAAACACCGCCGCAGAGAATATTTTTTTATCAAGCCCGGCGCCAAATTTTCCTTTATCAAGATGAACCTGCACCCATTTGCCCAGATCAGCCACACTCGAATACATGCTTCCCGATGCCCGGCTGTAACTGGCGCCATGCCGGCTCACCACTTTTACCTTTCCCTCCACCAGCGCATGTGGATCTGCTACGTTCGATTTGTCTTTTAGGCGATCGTAAGAAGCAGCACTATGGCTCATCCCTAACGGTTGCAAAATGCGTTCCTCAACAAAAACGTCCCAACTCATTCCACTCACCCGGGTGATCACCTCGCCGGCAACAATGTACAGCGTATTGTCGTAATCATATTTGGAACGAAAACTTGAAACAGGCTTCAGGAAACGAAGATTATAAATGACGTCCTTAATAGTGAAATCAGAGGAATCGGGATAAAACATCAGGTCGCCTGCCCCCAGGCCAAGACCACTGCGATGCGTGAGCAGGTCCCGAATGGTGAATTCATCTGTTACGTAAGGGTTGTGCAGTTTAAACTCGGGAATATAGTTAGAAACCTTGTCATCCCATTTCAACTTGCCTTCATCTACCAGTATCCCAAGTGCGGCGGTGGTAAAGGCTTTCGTGTTAGAGGCGATACCAAATAATGTATGCTCGTTTACCGGTGCCTTACTGTTAAGCGAACTAACGCCATAACCCTTCATAAGCACCGGCTTCCCATCTTTGATAATGGCTACGGCGATACCCGGAACATCAAAGGCTTTCATGGCCCGCAGGACAAGTGAATCAAGTTGCTTTCCATTCAGCGGCTGCCCGTAACTGGTAGTAAACAAAATACAAAGCAGGAAGCTGCAGGATAATCCTTTCATGAATTGAGCATTTTTGACCGGCGCCGCTAAAGATAAATATATTCTTCTTTAAAAAGGGTGGCTCGAACGAGGCGGTTGTAAGGAGTAAATGATTACCAAACCTTTTTTGGCAAGTAAACGCGTTCGTTGATAAAATCGAAAATAACGTAATCAAAACGGCGGAAAAATTGCAGCCCGAGCAGACGCTCTTTCACCGTATCGCTGGTAGAAACAAAAGCGAAATACCAATTGTGACCTATCTGCACTGTGTCCAACGTAGTGGTGACGTTGACGATGTTCCAGCTGGCAGGCGTACTGAATTTTTTCGTCTCAGTAAAACTTTTCCGTTGGCCACTTACATTCTTGAATGCGTCGGCGGGTAGAAGAAAATCACCGTTGAAACCCAGGTCAATGGCGATTGATTGTTCAACATCATTGCTGAATTTCACGCCGAGTTCGATTGACCCCTCGGTAAAACTGGCAGGAAAAACTTCGGTTGCATTCATTCCCGGAAGAGAATCAATTGTGGAGGTGAAAGTGAGCACACTGCTCCGAAAATCGATTTTCCAAATACCCTGCGCCATCAGCTCGCTGCCAACCACGCCGTCGTCATTTTCCTTTCCGTCCGCCTGGGCCGGCATTACGTAGAAGGGAGCGTTTAAAAAAGTCAAGTCTTCAAAGCGAAGACTGTCACAGATGCCCACTTCTCCCGCGACAGCAGTACCATCGGCTGTGGTGGTTTTGAAAGTTTGCTTTTTGAGACGCACAAAAGAATTGTCGTATTGAATGGCGCCCTTCCTGATCCAGGAAGGGGAATAGTTGTCAAGGCACAGCACATGATGCGTTCTCTTGGGCCCCCAGTAAGTATTGATGATGATGCCACGACTGGTGAGCAGGAACGGCACCTCCACCTTAAAATGGCGGGGAACGATCGCTGGCCGGGAAACCGATTCGCTGCTGCAACCGAAAATGATTGCGGTACAGGCAAATAAAAAACTGCTGACAAGATAGAACGGTGATTGAATCGGGCGCATCGTTTACAATTATTTTCGTATAAGCAGGGCCGTTACTCTTCGATGATCTTGTAAATCTGTATGACCCCTACAGGCGCAGCCATCCCATCATTGAATAGTGTCTGTCAAATGTAAAGTTGATTTGTGAACCCAGAGAATAAAGTCAATCGATCCGGTTGTTAATTCAATGGGGCCGGTTCCTGCAGGATGATCTTTTTGATCAACACGACCTGGCCCAGGTGGTAATGCAGGTGTTCAATAACTCCATGAAGATTGCGATCGTAAGAACCATATTTTGGCTGGGAGAAATTTTCGGCAAGTTTATTTTCGGGAAGTTGCTCTACGAGGGTGGCGAGATTTTCCGCATCCGTAAGGGTTTTTCGGATCAGCTTCTCCCAGGTTTCTTTCGAGGTTATTTGCGGGTGATCGAAACTTAATTCATCCTTCGAACTCAAAGCCTTTCCCCGCAGAACCTGGGAGATGGCGACCACATAATAGTTCATGTGATAAACGAGGGCGGCAATAGAATTGAAGTTGAAAACCCGTTTGTTTGCCTGCTGCCAGGTGATGCCGGCCAGTTGTTCCTGGACATTCGCGGAGGTCCAGTTGCCTCCAGAATGTATTTCCCGGATATGTTTAGCGATTTGTAAGGGATAGTTCATTCGGGTCAGTTACGTTTCCATTTCGTTTCCATAGCTCCTGCTGTATTTGTCTTTGCCGGTCTTGTACCGACGGCTACCTCGGTCAGCATTCCACTTTCCATCCTACTCTCTGCCTAACCAGTACGCTGCGGGTTAGGGTGAGTGCTTCCATTCAAGTGTCCTGTAAGTTTACTTCACAAATTTTTGAAAAATTAATTTAATCTAAAAGCTTTCACCCAAGTTTTATGGCCATTTTTTTCGCCGACCGGTCCAAAAATCGCTTTGCCCTTACAAAACGATGCGCTCCAATGAACCTTGAGAAATGTGTTTTGACCGATTGTTCTTATTATAACAATACCGCATATGCGAAATTGGATCTGACGGCGGTGCTTGCACTTTTAGCATCTGCGAATTCATGAGCCAATTGCTTTATGGTCGAACGTATTCGTGGGCGAAAACACGCTTATTCATCCGTCGTTTATACGATGCATCCATCGCTGAACTCCTGTATTTTCCCTTTACTGCCGGAGTACATCTATGAAAAGATCGTCCACCAACCGTAACCAATGAAGTTTTGAAAATGCAGCTGACTATTCCTGACCGTTCGCCACAACCTGCAACTGGTCGATCGCTAACCAGCTATTAATCCCCATATCGCAGCCCTGCGCCGCATAATTGCCACAATTCAGCCGTAATTACCACACGATTTCAAGAAAATTACGCACAGTTGGAGGTTGATAATTCAATTTTTTCTACATTCACTCCCAGGATCTGAACCCCTTAACCCTAAAAAAGATTTGCTTGAAAACACTTCTCCTCCTCCTCCTCTCTTCCATTTTATTGATCAATGTTAACGCCCAGGTTGGAAGCCTGGACCTCACTTATGATGTAAATGGTATCCGTGTATTTCAACCCTCGCCTACAGTTTCAACTTCGCTGAAATTAGTTCCGCTTGCGGATGGCGGTTATTACCAGGTGACCCGAATGGACGAAGATTTTGTGGCCGCGGTGAAGTATACGCCTGCGGGAACGATTGATCTTAGTTACGGGACGGCCGGCTATTCGGCTTCTGTGCCAATTCGTTTCCAGGATGCCGTGGCCCAGGCCAATGGAAAATTAATACTGATCGGTACTACCAACGAAAACTACTATTCTGATTTCCATACGGATATTATGTTAGCGCGGTTTACAACTGGTGGTGTTTTGGATGCGTCTTTCGATGGCACCGGGATCAGTTACAAATCAGCGACCCAGGCTTCATACGATGAAGTTAGAAATGTACTGATCGAGAATACTGTGCTGATAGTTGGTGCCAGCAGCGCTTCCCTGGTGGGTGGGTTTGCTGCGAATCATTTTTATAAATATGACCTCACCACAGGCCTGGCGTCGGATATTTCCCTCGGGGATCCTGTACCGCTGGAAAACTGGTATCCGGAAGATTTCGAGTACTTATTTGGCATGCAGGGAAACAAAATTGTCGTGCTGTCCCGCGGCTTCAATTACGCCGACTACAGCAGCTACCAAACCCTACGCCGCTTTAATTTAAATGGGTCAG
>JAURWD010000099.1 GCA_030655145.1 Ferruginibacter sp. | reverse complement strand
CCACCACCGCCGCCACCACCGAAAAAAGCACACAAAAAAAGTGTCCAGGATACTACTGCATTCTTCATTGATAGCCGGTTTATTCTATTCAACCAGCTGTCGTAAAGAGAGCCGGACAGGCATGATAAAGACGAGAGAGATCATCGCAAGAACATAAAAAAGCGCCCATTCAAATGAACGGGCGCTTTTTGTTTATTTAGTGCCAGGAAAATTATACTGCGAAACTTTCACCGCAGCCACAACTCCGACTAGCATTTGGGTTATTGAAGTAGAAGCCCTTGCCGTTGAGGCCATCACTAAATTCAAGCTCGGTATTCACGAGGTACAGAAAACTTTTCAAGTCGGTCACAATTTTGACTCCTTTATCCTCGAATTGCTGATCCATCGGTTTCACCTCATTATCAAAATCCATCTTATAACTCAAACCGCTACAACCACCTCCCACAACACCAACCCGCAAAAAGTAATTTGGGTCATTTTCCAGACCTGCATCTTTCATCAGATCCAATACCTTTCCTTTTGCCTTATCACTAATAAAAATTGCGTTGTCTGTTGCTATTGTACTCATCTCCAAAAAATTTAATCAACGCCGGTATATAGGTTTGCCACAGTGACCGGAGATCGACTTTAATCCGTAATTAATGAACTACGCTTTCTTCAAATTTGATCGCTTCTTTGCCGTTTTTAACACGGTAATCGTTAATCGCCGCTTTGATGGCATCTTCTGCCAAAACTGAGCAATGGATTTTCACCGGGGGCAAACTTAATTCTTCCACGAAATCCATATTATCAACCGTCAAAGCTTCATCAATGCTTTTACCTTTTAACCATTCGGTGGCAAGTGATGAGGATGCTATAGCTGATCCGCAACCAAACGTTTTAAATTTGGCATCCGTGATCATGCCGGTCGCGTCATCCACTTCGATCTGTAATCTCATAACATCACCACATTCCGGGGCTCCAACAAGACCGGTGCCCACATTGGTTTTGCTTTTATCAAGCGTTCCCACATTTTTTGGATTCTGGTAGTGATCAATAACTTTTTCTGAATATGCCATGATATTTTTTTTTAAAACTTTTTAATGTTAAAAATCAAATCCTTCCTTTGAGCCAATTTTTGTTTAAAGATTGCTCTTCAAAATCGTTTAGTGGGCTGCCCACTCAATAGTACTCAAATCTATGCCTTCTTTATACATTTCCCACAATGGGCTCATCTCTCTCAATTTAAGAACTGTTTCGCTGATCGCCTTTATGGTATAATCAATTTGCTCTTCCGTCGTAAACCGTCCTAACCCGAAACGCAGCGAACTATGTGCCAGGTCGTCGCCCAAACCGAGGGCCTTCAATACATACGATGGTTCCAAAGACGCCGACGTACAAGCAGAGCCAGAACTTAAAGCAATATTTTTATTGAACCCCATCAATAACCCTTCACCTTCCACGTGTTTGAAAGAAATGTTTGTCACGTGCGGTAAACGATGTTCTTTGCTACCGTTAATATATGCTTCCTCCAATTTCAGTAGTTCAGTTTCCAGCTTATCTCTTAAAACCTGGATGCGTTTTGTATCTTCTTCCATATCCAGCATACACAACTCACAAGCTTTGCCAAATCCTACGATACCTGGAACGTTTAGGGTTCCACTACGCATACCGCGTTCGTGACCACCGCCGTCCATCTGCGCAGTAACCTTAACTCTTGGATTTTTACGGCGTACATACAATGCTCCAACTCCTTTTGGACCGTACATTTTATGTGCTGTAAATGCCATAAGGTCGATTCCGTCCTTATTTACATTTACCGGGATCTTGCCAACTGCCTGCGTTGCGTCGGAAAACAATAACACACCATGCTTGCGGGCAATGGCACTAATTTCTTTAATTGGTTGAACAGTACCGATCTCGTTATTAGCGTACATGATCGATATCAGGATGGTTGTCGGTTTGATTGCCGCTTCAAGTTCTGCCAGGTCAATGAGGCCATCAGCCTTAACCTGCAAATAGGTTACTTCGCCACCGATTTTTTCTAAATGCTTACAGGTATCTAAAACAGCTTTATGTTCAGTGGTTGCGGTAATTATGTGGTTGCCTTTGCTTGCATACATTTCAAAGACGCCCTTGATGCCAAGATTATCTCCTTCTGTTGCACCGCTGGTGAAGATCACTTCTTTAGGGTCGGCGCCGATCAATTTAGCTACCTGTTCCCGGGCGTAATCAACTGCCTCTTCAGCTTCCCATCCAAAAGGATGATTTCGGCTCGCAGCGTTTCCAAAATGCTCCAAAAAATAAGGAGTCATGGCTTCTAACACCCGCGGATCCATTGGAGTGGTAGCATTATTATCTAAATAAATAGGCAACTTCAACATACAATTTCTAATTTATTAATACACCACGAAATTACTACAAAAGGTTCTATTTTAGCTGGGCTAATCCCGGTTCGATCGCTATTTTCTCATTTCGTAAACCTTGCCCCCGCTTAATCTGAATGTTACACATAGAACACATTGGTATCGCTGTTAAAGACCTTGCAACTTCCGTTCCCCTCTTCGAAAAACTGTTAAATAGTCAGTGCTACAAAACTGAAACAGTTGAAAGCGAGCAAGTAAAGACCGCATTCTTCAAAACCGGCCAAACCAAGGTGGAACTGCTCGAAAGCACAACTCCCGAAGGAATCATCGCACGTTTCATTGATAAAAAAGGGCCGGGCCTGCATCACGTCGCTTTCGAGGTAACCGACATTCTAGCTGAAATGAACCGCCTTCGCGACGAGGGCTTCACATTACTGAATGAGGCACCAAAAAAGGGGGCTGACAACAAACTTGTCTGTTTCCTGCATCCCAAAGACACAAATGGCATGCTGGTAGAGTTGTGTATGGAAATTCGGGAATCCGGCCCAACGGAACAGCTTTAAAAAAATGGATTTTCCCGCTTCTCTTCACCAATGGTTGTGGAGGGGCCATGCCCGGGGTAAATAACCGTTTCGGGAGGTAAAACAAACAACTTTTCCTGGATACTTTTGATCAAAGTTGCATGGTCACCCATTGGTAAGTCGGTTCTTCCGATACTTCTTTGAAACAACACATCTCCCCCAATCACAAAGCCCTGCTTTTTGCAATAAAAGCACAAACTTCCCGGTGAATGGCCCGGAGTTTCCAGGCAAACCATTTCATCATTGCCCAATTTCACGATATCACCTTCCTTCAATAAGGTAAACTTCCCCTGGTAGTTATCAAAGGGCAGGTTGTACATAAGCCCTGAAGTGGGTGCGTAAGCTAAAACGGCTTGTTCCTTTTCATGAAGTTGTAATTGAAGTCCGAATGTGTCCGCGATGTACTTGTTCCCGAAAACATGGTCAAGGTGACAATGGGTATTCAAAAGCAACTTTGCGGTCAATCCTTTCATTTCCAAAAAAGACTTCACTTCAGTCTTCTCCTCATCAAAATAACATCCCGGATCGATCACTGCACATTCGCCCGATTCATTAAATAACAGGTAGGTATTTTCTTGTATAGGATTGAAGGTAAACAGCTGTATTTGTAACATTTAGCAATTAATTAGGTTTATTAAGCGATATTTTTATGATTCCGTTGAATCAAGTAATTTTAGAATCAAATATCAATTTCAGCATGGCAAAGTTCCGCATATTTCTTTCATCCCTATGTTTTGTTTTCATCAGTTCTTTTACATCTTTTGCCCAGGTCAATGCTGTTGAGTACGGCAAGAATCGCGTACAACACAAAAAGTTTAAATGGGAATATTATCAAACAAAAAACTTTAATACTTATTTCAACCAGGGTGGGCAGGAACTTGCAAAGTTTGTCGCCCAGGTAGCTGAAGAAGAAGCCCCAGGAATTGAAGATTTTGTTGAGTACAGTTTGCAGCGTAGAGCATATATTATTATTTACAACGAGTTTGCTGATCTGCAACAGTCAAATATCGGGATGGGTACAGACTGGCAAATTACAGGTGGAGCTACGCAGTTGGTTAACAACAAAATGATCGTTTATTTCAATGGTGATCATGCTCACCTCAGGAAGCAGATCAGGGAGGGGATTGCACGAATTCTAACGGATAATATTTTGTTTGGGGACGATCTGGGTGAATTTGCCGGAAACCAGGCACTTCTCGACCTTCCAAAATGGTTGACAGATGGATATGTTGCATTCGCCGGAGAAAACTGGAGCACTACCCTTGACGATGAATTGAAAAGTGAAATCCTGAGTGGAAATTATCGCAACTTCTACCAGTTTGCTTTTGACAAGCCATTGCTCGCCGGTCATTCATTCTGGCATTTCATCGAAGAAAAATACAAAAAGGAAAATGTTACTTACCTGTTGTACCTGGCCCGGGTATACCGCAATCTAAACCGCGCCTGTGAGCAAATATGTAAAAAGAAATTCAAGCAGGTACTCGCGGAATTTATGGAGTTTGAAGAAGAGAAATATTATAAAGACATCTCACGCCGGAAAGCCTATCCAAAGGGAAATTACATTGAAAGTTTTGACATCAATAAGCGCCAGGATTATTTCCGCATCAACGTAAATCCGATTGCACGGAACAATTCGTTTGCCGTCGTTGAATACAAAAAAGGAATTGTCAAAGTAAAGCTGAGTGAAGATTTTGACTACATCACTTTATTAAAATACGGTATACGCAGCTACCAAAATGAACTCAATCCAACCTACCCAATATTAGCATGGGATCCGAAAGGAACCGGGCTTGCCGTGATGTACAACAAGAACGGCCGAATTAAGATGTTTGTATATGATGTGATCAACCGGAGTCGCCGTTCGGAGCTCGACCTTACGGAACATTTCACCCAGGTGCTTGACATCAAGTACATGCTGGATGGGCGTTCTCTTTTATTGAGTGCTGTGAAAAATGGTCATACTGATCTATTTACCTATAACCTGGAAAACGAAAAAGTAAAGCAGATCACAGATGATGTTTATGATGACCTGGATCCGAGTTTCGTCTCATTTCCTGGCAGAATGGGAATCCTGTTCTCAAGTAACCGGCCAAAACCATATGCTCCTGGCGGAGACACGGCGTTGCCAAGTAAAAGCAATTATAACGTTTTCCTGATCACCAATTTTACTGATACAACCAAGCTGAACCAGATATCACAATTATCGGAACTGAAATATGGTAATGCCCGCTACCCGATGCCGTACGACGGGTATTATTTCACTTTCATTAGTGATGAGAACGGGGTAGCTAACAGGTATGCCGGCTTCTTTTCAACAAGGGTTGAAACCCTCGATACAGTTGTGGTGATCAATGGTGAGATCCTAAGAAATCCAACGCCTCAACTCATCGACAGCACGCTCAAAGTTTATAATAGAACCGATGTTGATACGATCAATATCATCGCAGTAAACAAGGACTCGGCTTACGTTTTTCCTATCACTAATTATGAGAGCAGTGTCGCGGAAACACGGGTTGCGGGAGGCAACAACCAGGTAAGTGAAGTCACGCGCCAGAGTGATGAGAAAATTTTATATAAGCTGAAGGTCGACGAAAACGCATTGAAACGGCGCAATGTCAGCGTTCCTCCAACTACTTATATGCGCAGCATCGTAATGGCGGACGCCATCCAAAATACTGGTAACAAATACGACCGCGACTTAAATCCTGATACGACTAAAAAGACGGATATATTTCAAAATGAATTTGAAAACGAAAAGACAGATTCAACTTTAGCACCCATTTACTTTGGAGAAGAAAGTGGAAATGATGTCTTAAAAAAAGCAAAACTATATCCTTATAAGCCGGTAAAATTTGGAGCGGATTATGGTGGAGTTGGATTTAATAATTCGATCCTGTACAATCGCTATCAACCTTACCAGGGAGGCCAGGGCCCGATCAATTTATCTTCCGGATCCGACCTCAATGCACTTGTTCGCCTGGGTACTGCGGAGCTAATGGAAGATGTAAAAATTACCGGTGCTTTCAAAATCGGTACAAACCTAAAAGATAATGAGTGGTTGCTGCAGTACCGGAATTATAAAAGAAGAATAGACTGGGGCGGAACCTATTACCGCAACGTGTTCAATGGAGGTAATGGCCGGCTCTTCACTAATCTCTACCAGGCCTACGTTGCGTATCCATTTGACAAATCAAGAAGGGTTTCACTTGATTTCGGTATCCGTAGTGACCGCACCGTTTTCTTTACTGACATTAATAACAGCAACAGTTTGAAAGAGCCGGATATCAAGCAAAAATGGGTTACTACCCATGCGGAATATGTGTATGACAATACCTTGAATCCAACTCAAAATATCTGGAATGGCCTGCGCTATAAATTCTATTTTGACTGGAACACCGACATCAGCAAAACGGAAACAAACACCGGCAAGTTCAATTTCAACTGGGGTGCAGATGCACGGTATTACTACCCGATTTACAGAAATTTCATCTGGGCTGCCAGGGCCGCAGGTGAATTCAGTTGGGGCAATCAAAAGACAATCTATTACTTAGGCGGAATGGACGGCTGGATCAATCCTTCTTTCAATAATAACAACCGGCCGGCCCAGGATAATAACTACGCTTTCCAAAGCCTGGCGGTAAACATGCGCGGCTTTAAACAAAATGTCGCCAATGGAAATAACTCGATTGTGCTTAACAGTGAGTTCAGGTTGCCGGTGTTTACAACACTCTTCAGCAGGCCGATCAATAATGCCTTTTTGAGGAACTTCCAATTGGTTCAGTTCTTTGACTTTGGTACTGCCTGGAACGGAAAATACAATGGCTTAAAACGTCCGCAGGTTGTTGTAGGAGATCCACCGGTACAGATACTTAGCAAGGTTGGGGGCCTCGGCCCTTTTGCAGGAGGTTATGGGTTCGGTGCAAGAAGTACCTTACTCGGATATTTCCTGAAGTTTGATGCAGGCTGGCCTTTGAATGGATTCTTCAAAGGCAAACCACAACTATATGTTAGTCTCGGGTTAGATTTCTAAGATCAAATTATTAAAGGATATTAATAAAAAAATGGGCCCTCCGAGAGGCCCATTTTTTATGCACGTAAGTTGAAGAAAGTTTTCCGTCGAGGCAATTAAAAATCAATTCTTGCGAAACAGATCTGGTTGCGAAAAGTACAAGGCAATACCAATTGACGTGCTCCAACTTGTTTGCCAAGCTTTGGCATAAACTCGTATCCTCGTTCCATACTCTTGATTGTCGGATTGCGTCGTATGCTGCCAGTTGAAGCAAGTGTTTGATCAGACAATAACTTATCTCGCTTCTCAATGATATTGTAAAGAAAATGGATCTCTGAACCGGTTATAAAAGTAGAAAATGAAAGGTAGTTATCGTTGTCGTCAGCATACTGCTCCTTATTGAGCACTTTGTTTCCTGTTACGTTGCCATGCTTATCTACGTCGATCAGCAAAATATTATCGTAGTAATACCGCGTATTCTGGCTTCGGTTAAAGCTATTATATGGCCGATAAAATCCGCCGTAGCCTGGGTTGTAATAATAGTAGTTATAGTATGGGCTTAGGAAAGGAGAACCGTACAAATAATCCCAACGGTTCCAGCCCCAGTTGTTACCACTTGTTTGAGACGAAAAGTCTTCCGCCGCAATAAGATAACTTCCGTCTTTTTTCAACAAAATGCTTCGAATAAAAAAGTCATTGAAAGCGAATTTGGAACTTCCTTTTATCTTGGCGAAACTGCGAATACTATCTTCAAGCTTCGTAAAAATATTAGCATAAGTGCTATCGCCTGCCACATCCCAGATCGAAGAAAAGATGCCCTCAATATTTCCGCGCTTCTCAGTGTAATAAAACGAGTTCAGAAGATACCGCCGGTTGACATTGTCGACTTTTATTTTTACCTCATCGATAAATAGATTGTTTAGATCAATTTTCCGAATTGCAAAAGTATCTTCTCGCGCCGGCTTGGTAATCAATGTGACACCGGAAATGTTGGATCGATTACCAGACTTGGTAGATCTTGTGAAAACAAAATTCCCTTCATTGTCTACCAAAAAATCGCTGTAAAGATCATTCCGTTCATCATAAGGAAGTGTTTGTCTCGTTCTATGAATTAGTTTGAGTGAGTCATTGAACAACATCGTTGCATAATGAAACTCATCAGTTTTTTTCAGAATCTTGAAAATCATGATTTTTTTCTTGTCTTCGCTATAAACCGTGCTGTAGATCTTGTTATCGCCCAAGACCCCAACATGCGTGGTATCTAAGGTGAACGGTTCTCCCACGAGGTGACCATTAAAATCTATTTTTGCTCCCATGCAGTACACCACTCCGCGCCGTTGAAACTGGTAAATAAAATAGAGGTGTTCGGGATATGGAACAAAGTCGACATTGAAAGCCTTGTCGGGAATAAACTCCAAATCAACTTTTTCTTTGATGGTCATATCCTCCAGGTTATAAACCGATAGCGCATATTTCCACCGGGCATTTTTGAAGATGAGCAGGTTACTTTTCATCCTGCCGACGACATCAAAATTAATATCTCGATTGTCTTCACGTTGCGGTTCAGAAAAAGTAATCCTTTGACTAACACAAATAAACGGCACAAGCAATAAAGCCGTTATATAAATAAATCCTTTCATAGTATAACTATCTTTACGTTTCTAAAATTACGTTTTTAACAGCAATCAAAAACTGTGTCTCGTACCAGATGAAGGCAGGCGTCATTTTACATAAACTCCATCACAACAATAGTATATGCAAAGAATCGTAATTACGGGAGGCACGGGCATGGTTGGAAAGTCTTTAACAACACATTTATCTGGCAAGGGTTATCACATAACAATTTTAACAAGAAAAATGCCAGAGTCGGTCAGCAATCAACCCGGTATCAGTTATGCGTTGTGGGATATAAACAAACAACAGATCGATCAAGTAGCTATTCAGCGGGCAGACTTTATCATTCACTTAGCTGGCGCGGGCATAGTAGATAAAAGGTGGACCGAGCAGTATAAAAAAGAGATCCTGGAAAGCCGAACCAACAGCAGCAAACTATTGGTTAAAAGTTTGAGAGAAAATGACAATTCGGTGAAAGCGGTTATCAGCGCTTCGGCGATTGGCATTTATGGAATTGACCCCGCACCCGGACCAAATGGATTTGAAGAAACAGATCCCGCTGCGCCGGGATTTTTAGGCGACACTTGTGTGGCCTGGGAAGAAAGTATTAGCCCGGTGGAGTCTTTAGGTAAGCGGCTGGTAAAACTGCGTTTAGGCATTGTATTGAGTAACAACGGCGGCGCATTCGTTGCCTTTAAAAACCCGGTAAAGGTTGGTGTCGCCGGAATACTTGGAAGCGGCAAACAGGTAATAAGCTGGATTCACATTGACGATCTGTGCCGGATGTTTGCAGAAGCCATTAAGAATACTGAAATGAATGGTGTTTACAACGCGGTGGCACCAAAGCCTGTTACGAACAAAAAACTTACGCTGGGGTTAGCGCAGGCTTTGAAGGGGAAGTTTTTTATTCCACTTCATGTTCCACCCTTTGTACTGAAAGCTATGTTAGGAGAAAGCAGCGTTGAAGTGTTGAAGAGTACAACAGTCAGCGCCGAAAAAATCAAAACCACAGGTTTTACTTTCCTTTATCCCTCTATTGAATCAGCGTTGGCGCAACTAACTGGCAAGAACGATTAAAGATCAGTTTTTGTCATGCGGTTTACACTCCACCAATAAAACAATACCAGGTAAGCAATTGCCAATGAAATAACCAGCCAGGTATAATCGGTTGGCATAACGCCCTTTGCTAAACT
>JAURWD010000017.1 GCA_030655145.1 Ferruginibacter sp. | reverse complement strand
CCTTTTCGGTTGTATTTAGCTTGCACCCAGGCACCTGCTCGCCGTCCCGGAGAGTGGTATCAAAAATGTCTATCTTAGTCGTTGACATAGATTGTATGGTTTAGTTAGAGCGGGATTTTAAGTAAAGCAGCTAAATTTGCTACCCTAAAATTTACCCAGTTACGAATATAACAGTATACAAACGGCCAAAACTGTCAAAATGTGGGGTGTATTACGCTATATAAGCGGTCTATTTTCCGCTGAAACTCAAGCCTGGTAAGGAATAACAAGAAATCAAATTACGATGCCCAACAGGAGTACGGATCCTTTATTTCAACTCATTAAATCTTTGGAAAAGAGCGAAAAGCGGAATTTCAAACTTTATGCTACCCGCAATTCTTCTTCCGAGGAACTAAAAAGCGTGCAACTCTTTGATGCTCTGGATAAAATGGACTATTACGATGAGGTGTTAATCCTGAAGAAAAGCGAAAGCATCAAAAAACAGCAACTGAGTAATCTAAAGTCGCACCTATACAAACAAATTCTCTCCATTTTGCGCCTCATAAATGACGAATGCATTGATATACAGCTACATGTGCAAATGGACTATGCCCGCATTCTGTATAATAAGGGACTTTATCACCAAAGTCTGAAGGTGCTGGACAAGATGAAGGACCAGGCGAACCAACACAACCAGCTCACCTATTTGCAGCAGGTATTGTTTTTCGAGAAGAAAATTGAAGCCCTGTATATCACTCGCAGCATGCAAGACCGGGCCGATCAATTGAGCGAGCAGTCTGACGAGGTGAGCACCGACCTTGCGTTGGTATCCCAGTTGTCGAACCTGTCATTGCAACTGTATAGTTGGTACATTAAACATGGCCATAGCCGCACGGAAGAAGAAAATACTGTGCTTCAGCAGTTCTTCACTACAAGGCTGGGCGAAAAAGCCGAATTATGCCATACTTTTTACCAAAAGCTTTATTTATACCAGAGTTACTGCTGGAACGCATTCATCCGGCAAGACTTCCTGCAATATTATAGGTATACCCAAAAATGGGTCGATCTATTTGAACGAGAGCCGTTTATGCTCGAAATAGAAACCGGGCATTACATAAAAGGCATGCACAACCTGATGGGTTCGCATTTTGACCTGGGCAATCACCAGAAACTTGCGGAGACGCTGCAGAAGTTTGAGAGGTTTGCGGAGTCGGACTTGGTGCTGAATAATGTCAATAACAGGATCCAGTGCTTCGTATATCGAACCATTTCCCAGTTCAACAAGCATTTCCTGGAAGGCAGCTTTACTGAAGGGCTTACCCTAATCCCCGAAATTGAGGAAAAGATCAAAGAATACGAGATCTACCTCGACCGGCACCGGATTCTTGTATTTTATTACAAGATCGCCTGCCTTTATTTCGGCAGTGGCAACTACGAAAAGGCGGTCGACTACCTGAATAAGATCATTAATTGGAAGGTGGACCTGCGAACAGACCTGCAATGCTACAGCCGCTTGTTGCACCTGATTGCGCATTATGAGCTTGGGAATGAAGAAATCCTGGATCACCTGATCAAATCGGTGTACCGCTTCATGGCTAAAATGCAAAACCTTAGCGTGGTCGAAGAAGAAATTTTCAGGTTTATCCGCCGCTCCTTCCATGTTTCAGTGCGTAACATCAAGCCGGAGCTGGAGAAACTGTTGGTGAAACTAAAAGCCTTAGAGACCAATCGTTTCGAAACCCGGGCCTTTATTTACCTCGATATCATTTCCTGGCTGGAAAGCAAGCTGGAAAATATCCCGGTTCAAAGCGTGTTAAAAAGAAAATTTGCCAGCAAGCGCAATGGCCTGCGGCCCGTCGACAAAGAATTATGATCCACCCTAAGCTCATCCCAATCTTTCACCAGCCATTTGTTGCCATGTCACCAGCCGTATTGATCACCAAGGTCGAAATTTATAAGTCCCGCATAGTGCTGAAGGAACCCTTCAAGATATCTCTCGGCATACTGACGCACGCAGAAAACGTGATCGTGAAACTGACTACCGATGCGGGCATAACCGGGTTTGGTGAGTGCAGTCCATTTCTTACGATCAATGGTGAAAGCATGGATACCTGTTTCATTGTTGCGCAATACCTGGGAAAGACTTTGATAAACAAAAATGCCCTAGACATTGCTGGCTGCACGGTTGTCATGGAGAAAGTAATCTACGCGAACAACAGCATCAAAAGTGCTTTTGACATGGCGCTGCATGATATCGCCGCTCACCATGCCGGTCAGCCCCTTTACGAATTCCTCGGCGGAACTAACAGCAAAACACTCATCACCGATTACACCGTCAGCATCGATGATCCGGCAAAAATGGCTAGTGATGCAGCCAGGATCAAGGCAAATGGTTTCCAGGTGATCAAAGTAAAACTGGGCCAGCGGATCGACCTCGACCTGGAGCGTATGAGAAGGATCCGTGAAGCAGTCGGCATGGAAATTCCCATTCGCATTGACGCTAACCAGGGATGGGATCCTCAATCGGCGCTCACCTTATTGAACAACCTTGCTCCTTTAAATATCCAGCATTGTGAAGAGCCCATACCAAGGTGGAATTTTATGGCGTTGCCAGAGCTGAAGAAAAAAAGCCCGATCCGGTTGATGGCAGATGAATCCTGCTGTGACCAGCATGATGCCCGCAGGTTGATTGACCTGGATGCCTGTGATCTGTTCAACGTAAAACTTGGGAAATCGGGCGGCATATTCAACGCGATGCAAATCGCGGAAATTGCAGAAAATCACAATATCAGCATACAAGTAGGTGGGTTCCTCGAGTCGCGTTTAGCCTTCACCGCAGCAGCCCATTTCGCCCTGGCCTCCGACAATATTATCTATTGTGATTTTGATACACCGCTGATGTTCGTTGATGATCCGGTAAGCGGCGGAATTGAATATGACCGGCAAGGAGTTATCAGTGTTCCCGAAATAGCGGGACTTGGAGCAAGTTTTAGTGAAGACTATTTGCAGGATTTAGAAAGCGTTTCGGTGTACTAATTAGAAGGCATACACGCTTCGGAATCGACATGGTGTTGCGACTAATTCCCTTTATTGAAATCGAACAAGGTAGCGGTAAAAACACCCCTCTCCCTTTTCTTAAATATAGCCTTCCAATTTCCGTTGTAACGGATCAGCGTGGGAACCAGGTAATCGCCAAATTTTGACATCTGTACTTCCATCAGCACTTTAAAGTCGTACACTCCTGCACTATAGCTGAGTGAGTAATTACGTGCGACCACCTCGTAGGTTTTGTCATTGAACCAGGTGGTCATCTCGTCAACAACTGCCTGGCCTTCTTTACCGGGTTTTACTTTTTGGGTGAAGATGTAACAACTCGTGTTAAGGTAGTCATCCATGTCAATACTCATGTCGTACACATCCGCCATATCATCATCGTAGATCGCTGTTTTGTTTGACATAAATGGAAGGCCGCTGATTTTTTTACCGGGGTTGAAGAAAAGTATTTTCAATTGTTCCTTATGCTTTTCTATACCGGATTTACCGGATGTACTAAAGCTGCTGCCGGTCACGATATTGTCTTCTCCACAAATGGTTCCATTGGTAAAAAAGAGGGATGCATACATTTGTGCCGTGTAGTAATTGTAGCTGCTGTCAGCATCGTAAAAGTCGCCGCTGGCAAGCTCTTCAAGGATCTCTGTCTTCCGGCACGCTCCGGTTTTTACCTGGCGGGTTTTGCTGAAAGAGGCTGCTTCGGTTTTTCCTTTTTTATCCAACATGCGAATGTCATTGATCGCCGAAAACCCGAGCACATGCAGGTTTCGAAATGCCTTATAAAAAGTAGAATCGTGTTTTATCCGGTTGATAAAAGTTGGGACGTTTAGTTTGTTATCCAGGACAACCTCAGAAAGGGTAATTATTTTTTTTCCAACATTTACAACGCTGTCCTTTCCTGTTTCCTGGGCGCTACTTCCGAAGCAAAAAAACAGCAATATAAAAAAAGGTATGACCTTGATCATACCCTGGAATTATTTAAACGCGAAAGAAAAAAGTTACACTTCATGCAATGAATTTGGCCTCACTATTTGCGAAAGACTGCAGGACATTTTATTTAGGAAAAACCATCCGGTAATCAACATCGACTTTTCCTTTCGTGATGTCGGAAAGCTTGCGCTTGAGTAAGGTGCGCTTTAAAGGTTTAATATAATCGATAAACAATTTACCCTCTATGTGGTCATACTCGTGGAGAATGATCCTTGCGGTAATACCGTTGAAGGTTTTAGTTTGTGGTGCAAAATTTTCATCAACAAAGTCAATTGTTACCTGTTCGCTGCGATTGATATCTTCCCTGATCTTTGGGATGCTGAGGCAACCTTCATTATATGCCCATTCGTCGCCTTCCAGTTTGGATATGTGTGCGTTGAAAAAAACGCCTTTGTAACCAGGACCATCCGGGTATAAACCTTGTTCATCATCTTCGAGATTAGAAAATACCTGCGTGCTGTCTATCACAAACAAGCGTACTTCCTTGTTGATCTGTGGAGCGGCCAGTCCTACCCCATTGCTGTTATACATGGTTTCCCACATATCTGCAACCAGTTTATCCAGGTTTGGATAGTCCTTTGGAATGTCTTTGCAAAGCTTTCGCAGAACCGGGGAACCATAAGCAACGATTGGAAGAATCATTTAGTAAAATCGATTTATTGAAAAATATAAAGGTGCAAAGTTAACCGATCCGGCCTATATACGGGCGCTTTGGAGGTATTCCTGTAAAATTATGGTTGCGGCAATAATGTCAACATTTCCCTTGACCTGGCGATCCTTTTTCTTCATGCCCATCTGGAGCATCGCGTCTTTAGCCATTTTTGAAGTATAGCGCTCATCGACCGCTTTCACGGGGATAGCCGGAAATTCTTTCTTGAGCCGCTTGATCGCAGCTTGTGCCGGCGCTGTACCATGTGTATCGCTTTCATCCCAGTTTTTTGGCAAACCGATAATAATCAGTTCCACTGGCTCTGCGAGGAAATATTTCTTCAAATAAGGGATGAGGTCCCGGGATTCGATGGTCGCGAGGCCGGTCGCGATGATCTGTAAGGGATCTGTAACCGCCAAACCCGTTCTTTTACCGCCATAATCAATTGCGAGTATGCGTGCCATTTAGATTGATTGATGGTGGAAGAAACTGCCGTAAACGAAAATATCTAACAGCACTAAAATAGAAAAGGCCACGGATGCGATCCCGTTGGCTGTCATAAATGCAATGTTCACTTTACTCAGATCCGCGGGCTTTACGATGGAATGTTGATAGAACAACATGCCGCAAAAGATCGCAACGCCAAACCAATAAATAAGGCCAAAACCACCATACCATCCCGCGGCAATTACGCAGATCGCTGACAGAACATGAAGTATTTCTGAAACACGCAAAGCTTTTGTTTTACCGAGCGCAGCGGGAATAGAATGAAGATCCTGGGATCGGTCAAAGGCCTGGTCCTGCAAGGCGTAAATAATATCGAAACCGCTTACCCAGAAGAGCACCGTAAGAGAAAACAATAGCGGCAACACAGCAAACTGGCCGGTTACGGCGAGATAGGCTCCAATTGGTGCCAGGCTCAAACCCACACCCAACACGAGGTGGCACAGCGCCGTGAAACGCTTGGTGTAACTGTAAAAGAGGATAACAAACAAAGCCACAGGCGCCAGGAAAAAACAGATGCTATTGATGAAGAAGGTTGCAATCATAAAAAGCAGGCAGTTGATGATGACAAAACGCAGGGCACTTTCTTTTGAAATAATACCGGCCGGAATTTCCCGGATCGCGGTTCGCGGATTTTGAGCGTCGAAATGACTGTCGAGGTAACGATTGAAAGCCATCGCCGCACTTCGTGCGAAGATCATGCAAAAGATTACAAGGATAAAGCGCCCTATTAATTCATAGTTTGAGAGGGCAGCCGGACTTCCTGGTCCGTTAGCTTCTGTTGCTGCTGAAGTTAGTTGCTGTGCTGCCAACGCAAACCCAATGATCGCAAAGGGCATTGCGAAAATGGTGTGACTAAACTTTACTAAACTGAGATAATTTTTTACGTTGATCATTCCGGTGTTTGATTGCTGGTATTGAGCTGGATCCGAACCTGCGAAGCGTAGCCTCCTTGATTATTGCGACTGGATATAACTTGAATTCCAGGTTACCTTTCGTTTTTGGTTGGGGATTAGGCTATTTGTGTTGATGACAATGCTGCGATTCTCTTTCTGACCAGTTCCCACAAAACAACACCTGCGGCGGTGGCAATGTTCAATGAGTGTTTCATTCCGAGTTGTGGGATCTCCAGGCATCCATCACATTGTTGAATCGTGGTTTGTTCCACACCGGTCACCTCGTTTCCAAAGACCACCGCTATTTTGTCGCCGGCGGAACAATTGGCTTCGTGCAACATGGTGCTCCCCTGGGCTTGCTCTACCGCGTAAATCTTAAACCCCTCTGCATGCAACTGTTCGATTGCCGCTGATGCATTCGGAAAATGTTTCCAGTGAACGCTGTCTTCTGCCCCAAGTGCCGTTTTCTTTATCTCTTTATGTGGCGGAATGCAAGTGTAGCCACAGATGTAAATCGCTTCGAGTAAAAAGGCATCTGCCGTTCTAAAAACACTTCCTACATTATAGGCGCTCCTGATATTCTCCAGCACTACGATCACCGGTGTCTTTTCAGCCACTTTAAACTCATCAACTGATTTACGGTTCAGCTCCTCCATGCTCAGTTTTCTCATCAAAAAAATTATTTGCAAAAGTAATTCACATTTGGGAGAATGATTCTTACAAACTCATAAAGAGCTTACTTTTGCGCCTGCCGGCGCTATATGTAGCAGGTACCCAACCGGATCAGCACGCGTCTATATCGCATACCAACACTATGGCCAAATCAACGGGCGAAACGCCCTTAATGCAGCAACATAACGCCATTAAAGCAAGATACCCGGATGCAATCCTGCTCTTCCGGGTTGGTGATTTTTATGAAACTTTTGGCCAGGATGCTGTAAATGCTTCGTCGGTGCTGGGGATCACCCTCACCAAGCGTAATAACGGCGATGCTAACTCCTCTCAATTGGCTGGTTTTCCACACCATTCGCTCGACACTTACCTGCACAAATTGGTTAAGGCGGGGTACCGGGTTGCTATCTGCGACCAGTTGGAGGATCCAAAACAAGCGAAGGGAATCGTTAAGCGCGGAGTTACGGAACTGGTGACACCCGGCGTTGCAACCAGCGACAAAATGCTCGAGCATAACAGCAATAACTTCCTGGCGGCACTGCACTTTAATGACGATGAAATTGGGATTGCTTTTCTTGATATCAGCACGGGAGAATTTTTTGTTGCGGAAGGAGATAAAGAATATGCAGACAAATTATTACAGAGCCTCAAACCTGCGGAAGTAATTTTTCAGCGCAATCGCCAGAAACATTTTAAGGAAACATTCGGCAGCCGTTTTTTCACCTATGCTTTGGATGAATGGATCTTTACCGAGGCTTATGCAACGGAAAGTTTACTCAAGCATTTTGGGACGCATAGTTTGAAAGGGTTTGGCGTTGAAATTCTTAAAGAAGGGATCATTGCTGCCGGTGCCATTTTGCATTACCTCAAAGATACCGAGCATCCCAACCTGGGACACATTACTACTGTTCAAAGAATTGACCGCGACGAACATCTTTGGATGGATCGGTTTACCATTCGCAACCTTGAATTATTTGGTGGAAGTGACGGTAGTAATACCCTGTTGAAAGTCCTAGATACCACGGTATCGGCAATGGGTGCACGCTTATTAAAACGCTGGATGGTGTTGCCACTTAACGACCTGTTGAAAATTTCGGAAAGGCTTGATACGGTCGAGTACCTTATCAAGGAAACAGATACACGAACAAAGATCATCCAGCACATTCGCCAGGCCGGTGATGTAGAAAGATTGGTGAGCAAGGTTCCGTTAAAGAAAATAAACCCGCGGGAGGTGCTCCAGATCGCACGAGGCCTGTTACAGGCGGAATCCATTAAGAGCATTTGTGCCGATACAAAAAACGAGTATTTAAAACGACTGGGAGACTCCCTGAATCCCTGCCGGTATATTTTAGAAAAGATCGTCAAAGAAATTTGCGAAAACCCGCCGGCGATCGCTTCGAAAGGTGGCATTATCGCGAAAGGGATCAATGAAGAATTGGATGAATTGCGCAACATTTCCAGTGGAGGAAAAGAGTATCTCGTTGAACTGCAACAACTAGAGGCTGCTACCACCGGCATTTCATCTTTGAAGATCAGTTATAACAATGTTTTTGGTTACTACCTGGAGGTAACGAACCTTCATAAATCCAAGGTTCCGGAAACCTGGATACGCAAGCAAACGTTGGCCAATGCAGAACGGTACATTACTCCCGAACTTAAAACTTACGAGGAAAAGATCATCGGTGCGGAAGATAAGATCCTGCAAATAGAGATGCAGTTATTTGAAATGTTATTGATCGAGCTCCAGGATTACATTGCCCCCATGCAGGTGAACGGTCACGTGATGGGTGTTCTAGATTGCCTCACCTGTTTCGCTAACAATGCACTACAGTTTAATTATAAAAAACCGCAGGTACATACCGGCAATGTGCTGGATCTGCGTGATAGCCGTCACCCCGTTATAGAAAGAAATTTACCCGTAGGAGAAGGATATATTGCAAATGACATTTTGCTTGACCCGGAGGATCAACAGGTCATTATTTTAACGGGTCCGAACATG
The DNA here is from genome assembly GCA_030655145.1 of Ferruginibacter sp. Lineage (GTDB taxonomy): Bacteria > Bacteroidota > Bacteroidia > Chitinophagales > Chitinophagaceae > Ferruginibacter. The sequence continues at coordinate 6,891 of JAURWD010000017.1, read as the reverse complement.
AGTGGTAAGAGTGCGATCCTTCGCCAAACCGCCCTCATTACCCTAATGGCGCATATGGGTAGTTTTGTCCCGGCTACAGATGCAAAAGTGCCACTGACAGACAAAATATTTACCCGTGTTGGAGCAAGCGACAACCTGAGTGGCGGAGAGAGCACGTTTATGGTGGAGATGAATGAGACGGCCAGTATTATCAATAATATCACGCCGCGGAGCCTCATCTTACTGGATGAAATTGGCCGGGGCACTTCCACCTACGATGGCATTTCCATCGCCTGGAGTATTGTTGAATATCTACACCGCTCCCCTTCCGCACCGAAAACTTTGTTTGCGACCCATTACCATGAATTAAACGAGTTGGAAAATAAGTTGCCCCGCGTAAAAAATTATCATGTCACCAATAAAGAAGTGGGCAACAAGATTATTTTCCTGCGGAAACTTGCCGCGGGAGGAAGTGTACACAGTTTTGGTATTCACGTAGCCCGCATGGCAGGCATGCCACCAGACCTTATAGAACGTGCCAACGAGATCCTATTGCAACTTGAGGAAAGCCGGAATTCAACTACCGATGGCAAAGCAGCTTCGCTGGACGAAAACATAAAAAAGCTCAGCCTACCGAAAATGCAGTTGAGTATTTTCGATGCGCATTCGGCAACCTTTGGCGAGATCCGCACCTTACTCGACGCAGTTGATATTAATCGCCTTACACCCGTTGAAGCATTGCTGAAACTGCAGGAGATTAAGGCCAAAATACAATAGGAAGCTTTCGTGGCAGGTTGATCTTGCACACATGACCACCAGGATTTTGAACATCCATCATGCCCGAATTTTATTCGACCGCTTTCGGAAACAAGTGCAACCCAGTACACCTCGTTATTGTCAGGCAACTGTAAAAAGACCTTAGCTGAGCAGCTTAAATGACGGGTATTTCGTCTTATTGTAACTTTACCAACACCATGCTTAAGCAACTAATTTATTTAATTGGTCTCCTCTTCCTGGCTGCCACTGCCACTGCGCAAACTAAATGCACGGAACTCGGACAGAACCCGGGTACCGCTTTTCCTGTTTGTGGCACCGATACTTTTGGTATTGCTTCTGTTGCAATATGCGGCAACCGACAGGTTCCGGGGCCGTGCACGAATGTTCCACTCACTGATAAAAATCCTTACTGGTACAAATTCACCTGCTTTGCCTCCGGCAAACTTGCTTTTGTTATAACGCCCAATACGATCAGTGATGATTATGACTGGCAGATCTTTGATGTCACCAACCGTGACCCGGAGGATCTGTACACAGATGCATCTTTATTTGTTGCATGCAATTGGTCGGGTGATGGCGGTTTGACTGGCGCTAGTTCCCTCGGTAGTAGTTTGCGACTTTGTGATGGGCTTGGTGTTCCCCGTTTTAGCAGCATGCCCGATCTTATCCAGGGCCATAATTATTTATTGCTGGTCAGCCATTTTAGCGATGACTCTCAAAGCGGCTACTCGTTATCGTTTGGTGGCGGTACAGCAAGCATTACCGATCCTGTTAACCCAAGTTTGTCCAAGGCGCGGGCCGCGTGTGATGGCACCAGGATCTCCGTGAAATTAAATAAACGAATGAAGTGCTCCAGCGTAGCTGCTGACGGAAGTGATTTCAGTATTTCACCTGCCATAGCTCCAATCATTGGTGCTTCAGGAATTAACTGTTCAAATGCCTTTGATACGGATTCGGTGGTGATCACCCTTAATGGCATACTGCCTCCCGGCAACTATACGGTCCGTATTGAAAAGGGAACGGATGGAAATAACCTTGTGGATAATTGTGGCCGTGGTATTCCCGCCGGTCAGACTTTACCGGTGACAGTTTTCCCCCTGACTCCAACGCTAATGGATAGTCTTACAAAAATCGCTTGTGCACCCACCAAGCTTCAATTGGTTTTTAATGATCCCATGTATTGTAATTCCATCGCCCCCGATGGAAGCGACTTCATCGTTACCGGGCCGAATCCGGTGTCGGTGTCTGCTGCCGCAGGAATTTGCAGTACAGATGGATTTACTTCAATTATAGAAGTGACACTTTCCGCTCCTATCCGGTCTGCCGGCAATTATCAATTGCAATTAAAAGCCGGCTCAGACGGCAATACGGTGATCAACGAATGTGGTGTTGAAACCCTTGACGGTTCGTTTCTTCCATTTACTGCGAAAGACACCGTATCCGCTCTATTCGCATTTGACATACGCTTCGGATGTGAAAGAGATACCATTAATTTTTTACACGATGGTAGAAATGGGGTTAACAGCTGGAAGTGGAAATTTGATGAGTCCAGTACCCGAAGCACGCAGGCAGCACAAGTTATCTACTCCAGTTTTGGCACAAAGCAGGCAACCCTGATCGTTAGTAACGGCACATGCACTGATACTGCCTCGGCGACCATGTTATTAGATAGTCATGTAACGGCGGCATTTGAGTCAACGGCGGTAGTTTGTCCCGGCGACCCGGCGAGCTTTACTGATCAAAGTTCGGGCCCGGTAGTTTCCTGGGCATGGACCTTTGGTAACGGTAACGTAAGCACGCTGCAAGCGCCAACGCCGCAACTTTATCCTTCCTCTAATATTATGCAGGATATTCCCATACAACTAATTGTTGCCAATAATGCGGGTTGTACAGATACGGTGACAAAAACAATCCGGGTGGTAGGCAATTGCTATATCGCGATTCCTAAAGCCTTTTCGCCCAACGGTGATGGCCTGAATGATTTCCTGTATCCAACCAATGCCTACAAAGCACGGGACCTTATGTTTCGTGTATTTAACAGATCGGGGCAAATGATCTTTGAGTCCCGTGATTGGACAAATAAATGGGACGGTTCCTACAAAGGCAATCCGCAGGATCCCGGAACTTACGTCTGGATCCTTAACTACACCAACATCGAATCAGGTAAGCGTTTCGAATTAAAGGGCAATACGGTGCTTATCCGCTAACCAAGATTGTTATTCTAATTAGCACACACCCCCGTCATTACAAACCGAATGACTCCGTTCACATTCCGCAATATATTGTACACCCTGGCTGGAAATTTTTAGATGATGCAAGGTTAGTTGTAAGTTTATCCCTCAAAGTTAAGTATGGAAAAAAGGCCGGTACATTACAGTGAGTACCTTGAACTGGATAAAATTCTGAATGCTCAAATCCCGGAAAGTTTTCGCGAAGGTGCAGTACCCGCGCATGATGAAATGTTATTTATCATCATTCACCAGACCTACGAATTGTGGTTCAAACAAATTCAGTTTGAAATAGATGCCGTCATCGAGATCATGGGCCGACCTGCATTAGATGATAATTCTTCCGAATTGCAAACCATTGTTCACCGACTTAAACGTGTGGTTACCATCTTGCGCACGCTGGTGCAGCAGATCGATATCATGGAGACGATGACGCCGATGGATTTTCTCGATTTTAGAGATATGCTGCGGCCTGCTTCCGGGTTCCAAAGCTGGCAATTTAAAAAGCTGGAAGCGAGGTTAGGATTGAAGTTTGAGCACCGGCACGGCCGGGAACACTACATTTCGCAATTGAAGCCCGCTGAAGTTGATATCATTAAAGCTTCAGAAAATGACGCCACGATCATTGACTTACTGAATGGCTGGCTGGAAAGAATGCCGTTTATGAACGAGCCGGAATTCTGGAAAAACTATCAACCAGTGTCAGGCAATTTTACTTCGCCTGTTTTCTGGAATGACTACGAGTTTATTTATGTTAATAGCCTTGCTGAAGCAGAGAAAAATAACGCCGAGCTTTTCAAACAGATCTTTAACGACGAGCCCGCCGTTGGTGATCGGTTGTTAACGGCGAAAGCCTGTCGCTCCGCGCTGTTTATCTTTTTATATCGGGGCTATCCCATGCTGGAACTGCCTTTTCAATTGTTGGACACTTTGCTGGAGATCGATAACCAATTGGGCAACTGGCGTAATCGTCATATCAATATGGTGCAACGTATGATCGGCACACGCATTGGCACGGGCGGCAGCACCGGGGCAGGGTACCTGAAGGCTGCAATGGACAAGCATTACATTTTTAAGGAAATTGCACATTTAAATAGCTTCCTGGTTGATCGAAAAAAACTCCCGCTGTTACCGGTAGAGCTCACCACCAAACTTGGCTACCGGTAGCGCTCACTACCGCTTATCCTGCCTGTTTTTCTTTCCTAATTTTTTACTTGAATTGAGTAACGGAACGCTTTAAATTGGAATAATGGTTTTGAAGTTTGAGCAACCGCAGCTTCTGTAACCTGGTCCTGATTTCCAATTTAAAATGAATGGCATGAAAACGCTTCTCTTAGCTTTCCTGTTCATATACCCTGCATTTTTTCACACGGCGTCTGGCCAAAAAAAATATGGGTACGCCGTGGTTTATATGCGTTGTGGTGCCGACGATAACCTGAGAAACACAGTCTATTTTAGCCCCGTCATTGAACTGAATGCACTCAATTTTGAAAAATACACCAGCGGCATAGATGCATCCATACCCTTGTATTCTGTCAGGTATTACAATTATGCGCTGTCAAAATGGTTCGAGATCTACCTGAAGGAAAAACACAAAGTGTTAATTAATGATCCCGAGAAATACCTGCGCAAAGACTCTACAATAGTTTTTACAAGAAGCGCAGACTGCAATCCCGACAAAACAAATGAAGCCTGTTTTTTTATGCACCGGGACCAGCTTGAACAAATGCGAAGAAAGCAAATTGACGAAGCAAAGCTCAGTGAAAACTCGCCGGAGTATTGCGAGATTATTGACTTCTAAAGTCTGAACAGAAATGTAATGGAGATTACAAATTTCCCGCGAAATCATCATTAGCCGCTCCTGCCGGCTCCGCAACTGTGATCGCAAAGCGCTATTTCCTGATTTGCTTCCGCCCCTCAATTTTGTTTCCAAACCTTTTAGTCATATTGCACTTGCACTCGGTCTGATCACGCAACCCTCCCCTTAAGCTGACAGTTTGATCTCCCCAATTACGCTGGCTTGATTATGGTTGTAACGCTTGACAAATTTCGGGGTGTTAAACATCGTTGAATGTTCAACCATGTGTTCTCGATCCCGTTAGTACACTATGACAAAGAAAATAAAACTGGGTATACTTGACCAATCGATCGTTCGTGAAGGATCTTCAGCCGCGGATGCGATCCGCGAAACCATTGAAACCGCTAAACTTGGGGAAGCATTGGGCTATAGCAGGTTCTGGATCTCAGAGCATCATAATGCAGCATCCATTGCTGGTTCAACCCCTGAAGTATTGATGGTTAAATTGGCAGATGAAACAAGTTCGATCCGCATAGGATCAGGAGGAATAATGTTGCCAAACCACAGCGCCCTGAAAGTGGCAGAAAATTTTCGGATGCTCGAAACCTTGTTCCCCAACCGCATCGACCTCGGTATGGGACGAGCTCCAGGTAGTGATCGGCTGACAGCTTCTGTGCTTAATCCTTCAAATACATTTAGTGAAGACAGCTACCTCTTGCAGTTGTCACACCTTCAACATTATTTTGATGATACGGCTGAAACCAACTACGGCCAGTTACTTGCAGTTCCACAGGCGGATACGACACCAGAGCAATGGATACTAAGCAGTAGCGGCGGAAGTAGTAAGATCGCCGCACAATTTGGAATGGGGCTGGTTATTGCCCGGTTCATCAATGGCCAGGCTGGACCTGAGATAATCGAAGCCTACCGTGCAAATTTTAAACCCTCAGCACAATTTCCTTCTCCTAAGGCGATGTTGTCCATTTCCGTGCTGTGTGGTGAGACCGAGGAGAAAGCTGCTGAGATGCGCAAGTTGATGGACTACCGGTTGTTGCAATTTGAGAAGGGAAATTTTGACAAGCCCGGAAACTTCGAGTCGATCAAAGATTACCAATTTTCAACCGGGGAGCTCGCCCGCATTAAGTTAAACAGTGGCCGCATTGTTTCAGGAACACCAGCCTCAGTGAAAGAACAACTGGTCGCCCTGGCGGAACTTTTTGACCTGGATGAAATCATAGTTGCGACTATGACCGGGAGTATTGAAGACCGGAAACGCTCATTTGAATTACTCGCAGAAGTGTTTGAACTGGAAAGCCGCTGATTAAACCAGCGTTTTTAATAAATCTACAACCGCATCCACTTCAGCTGTTGTATTGTGCTTACTGAAACTAAAGCGCACTGTTACCTGGTTGGGATTGTTATTGATGGCGCGAATTACATGACTACCCTGGTCGGCCCCCGAAGTACAGGCGCTGCCACCGCTGGCACAAATATTATTTATGTCAAGGTTGAATAACAACATCTCCGATTTTTCGGACTTAGGAAAGCTCGCACTTAAAACTGTGTACAAACTTCTTCCATGAACATCTCCATTGAAGGTTACACCCGGAATGTTTTTCTGCAAAGCATCGAGCATATAAAATTTCAACTGTTTGATATAATCCGCATCCTGCTCGTAAGAAGCTGTTGACAATTCAAGGGCTTTAGCAAAACCGACAATACCGTAAAGATTTTCTGTTCCTGCCCGCATGTTACGTTCCTGTCCCCCACCGTGTACAAATGGTTCAATGCGGACATTTTCGTTTATGTACAGTATGCCAACGCCTTTGGGGCCGTGAAATTTATGGGCAGCGCCGGTCACAAAATGAACCGGTGTATTGCGCAGGTCGAAAGGAAAATGGCCCAGTGTCTGTACAGTATCGCTGTGAAAGATCGCGTTGAATTGTTTACATATATTTCCAACCGACTCGATATCCAAAATGTTCCCGATTTCATTATTCGCATGCATCAAAGTTACCAGCGGCTTCTCTTGCGAGGAGGCGAGCAACATGGCAAGATGCTCCAGGTCGACATGACCGTCGGGAAGCAGGTTTACATAACTAACTTTCG
>JAURWD010000092.1 GCA_030655145.1 Ferruginibacter sp. | reverse complement strand
ACGCTATATCAACCAATCAATTTGTTTAGAAAATTTCAGGGAGATCACCTTTTTACCGGCCACAAAATTTTAGGAACCTCTCACGTGCTTATCACGCAGGAAGATGGAACCATTGCTGACCTTGTTCCTGCAACAGAGGCTGGTGATAACATTCAAACTTTCAAAGGAATATTAACTCCTGGTTTTGTAAACGTCCATTGCCATCTCGAACTAAGTCATCTAAAAGGGATGATCCCGGAAAAAACCGGCCTCGTTGGTTTTGTGCAAACCGTAATGCGCAAGCGTGACCAGCCAGGTGGTGTCGAATCAATAACAGCTTTCCAGCAGTTGAAAGAAGCTGCGATGAAAGCAGCTGATATTGAAATGTATGAATCAGGAATCGTTGCCGTGGGGGATATCTGTAACACTACGGACTCCATCCAGGCAAAACTGTCTAAACGGCTACAGTGGAAGAATTTTGTAGAGGTAAGTGGTTTTGTTGGTCCGTTCGCTTCGTCCAGGTTGAACTCGGCGATGGAAGTAGTGAAGACATTTACCAAGGAACCTACGCAATCACCCGCCCTGCTTACGCCGCATGCTCCGTATAGTGTATCTAAAGAATTGTTTGGCTTGATAAACGAGCTAACCTGCGGTCAGGTTGTAACCATTCACAACCAGGAATCTGCTGCGGAAGAGGATTTGTTTCGTGATGCCTCAGGCGATTTTATAAACTTATACAAAGGATTGGGAATTGATATTTCAGGATTCGAACCAACGCGCCACTCCAGTTTTCAATCCTGGTTTCCCCATTTCAACTGCGGCCAATCAATTATTTCAGTGCACAATACTTTTATCACGGACGGTGATATTCGGTTTGCGCAGGAAATGGCAGGGTATCGTAGTCGCGACTTAAGCTTCTGCCTATGCCCGAATGCAAATACGTATATAGAGGATCAGCTCCCCCCCATCGACCTGATCAAAAAAAGCGGCTGGAATATCACCCTTGGGACTGATAGTTATGCCAGTAATCACCAGTTAAACATCCTGGAAGAAATTAAAACACTTCAATCTTTATCCAACTGTCCGCTTGAATTGGAAGAACTCTTACAGTGGGCTACTTTAAATGGGGCTAAAGCGCTGAAAATGGAAAATACATTGGGAAGTTTCGCCGTCGGCAAGAAACCAGGGATCGTTCTAATTGAGGACTTGACCGATCTTAAAACAACCAGCAGCACCTCTTCGCGACGTATTCTTTAACGGCTACGGCGCTAATACCTCATGTAATACTGCAAGCGTTTTCATTTGCCCAAATTCTGCGATGTGCAGGGCGTAATAATCCAGGAAATGCATAAGCAGGCGACGACGTGTTACGTGGTTCAACTGGAATTACGCTAATTCGCAAGGCTGCATAACTTTTAATAACTGCGAAGTCCATGCGGCATTTTCTCCATTTATAAAATGGGGATGGGGCGGTTCTTCACTCACAAAGCCTCCTTCCAATAGATCAAGTACCGGCTGCGCATCGCTATAGTCGTCGTTGATCTTAAAACCTAAGAATTCAGGCAATTGAAGAGAAAAGTAGAGGGCGAAATTTGATGTGACCTTGTTGTCCGCACCATCTAGTTGGATCAATACTTCCTCGCAGAAATAAAAAAGAGTTGGGTTTTCTTCGGGCTGCTTCAGGCATTTGTGCAGCAGTTCCACAATATATAAAGCAACACTATTTTTTATAACGTCGCTTAGCACCTGTTTAAATAAGAAGTCCCATTTTACTTCCTTGATCCGTTGAAGATTGGGCTGCTCGTTGTGATACACCACCAGGTCAAGTATTGCCGCCGGCTGGTAATAATTTCCCTGGGCAGACTTCTTCGTAGAACGCACCCCATTTACCAGGTATGCTTGAATCCCAAACAACTCTGTAAAAACGGTAACCACAAGACTGGTTTCACCATATTTGATCGATCTTAAAACAATACCTTTTGTCTTATGTGTCATGAGAAAGCGGCTAAATCCGATAAAACCTTGCGGCCAGGAAAGGTTGAATCCAGGAAAAGATGAGCAAACAAATTTAAACAATCCCTATCTCAGTCTCCGCAAGCAAGCTAAAATAGCTTTCTTTGCAGCCAGTAATTTTAGCACAGCGTGCTAATGCAAATCGCTCCAAAAAAGTAAATACTCCCGGCGTCGTATGTGGAAAAAATTAGGATTATTCGTCATTAAATTTCGCCTGCCTTTATTATTTCTCCTGGCAATTGTTACGGCCATCATGGCATTTTTTGCATCGAAAGTCAGCCTGAGTTACGAATTTGCGAAGGCAATACCCGTGGATAATCCGAAGTACCAGGATTATAAAGCCTTCCGGGACAAATTCGGCGATGATGGGAATGTGTTGGTCATCGGGATTGAATCGGCACAACTTTTTACCCTTACAGTTTTTAAAGATTATCAACAACTGCAGCGATCGCTTAAAACTGTGAGCTATGTGGAAGATGTTCTGAGTGTTCCTGCCGCAATCAATCTTCAAAAAGATTCCGTGACGGAAAAACTGCAAGCAGTCAAAATTTTTTCTGATACCTTATTAAGCCAGAAGCAATTAGACTGTAACAGAAATGTTTTCTTCAACCTTCCTTTCTACCGATCCTTGTTGTACAACCGCGAAAACAATGCTTACCTGATGGCGGTAAGAATAAACAAAGAAGCGCTGAATTCTCCAAAGCGCAGCAAGATCGTTAGTGATATAAAAGCCGTGGTTGCAGATTTCGAGGCCCGTACCAAAATACAGTCTCATTTGAGTGGCTTACCGTTGATCAGAACAGTTGTAGCAGATCGTCTTCAAAAAGAAATGAAGATTTTCCTGATCGGCTCAGTGCTGTTGAGTGCACTCATATTGTTATTATTCTTCAGGTCATTCAGCACTATGCTGCTTTCCCTGGCAGTGGTGGTACTCGGAGTTGTGTGGACCCTCGGCGTACTTTATTTATGTGGCTATAAAATAAGCCTCCTCACGGCATTAACGCCTCCGCTGGTTGTGGTTATCGGGATTCCCAATTGCATTTACTTCATTAATAAATACCACACTTCCTTCCTGGCTTCGGGCGAAAAGAACAAGGCACTGGTAGATATGGTGAGCAAGATGGGAATCGTCACTCTTTTCTGTAACATATCAGCAGCCATTGGCTTTGCAGTGTTTTCACTCACGAAAAGCACGATCCTGCAGGAGTTTGGGGTAGTGGCTGGAATTAGCATCATGCTCATCTTTGTCATCTCCTTCATTTTATTACCCGCCGTATTAAGTTACCTGCCCTCCCCCAAGCCGCGTGAGATGAAATACTTAAACAGCCGCCTCATCACCGGGTTTTTACTGAAAACCGAGCAGTGGGCGATTCATCATAAAAAAACGGTCTACTTAGCAACCTTCATAGTAGTACTTGTGTCTATTGCAGGAATTTTCCGGCTGAAAACGGTGGCCTACATAGTCGATGACCTGCCACGAAATGACAAGATCTATACTGACCTTAAATTTTTTGAGAGAAATTTTAAAGGTGTGATGCCGCTTGAAATTGTCGTGGACACCAAAAAACGCAATGGATTAACAGGTATGCGTGCCCTGGTTGCGTTTGAGAAAATTGACTCTTTATCAAAATACATTGCTGACCAGAAAGAGATGAGCCGGCCATTGAGTCTTGCTGAAGGACTAAAGTTTGTGAAACAAGCTTTTTATGAAGGCGACTCTTCCAACTACCTGCTCCCAAATAGTTTCGATGGTGCTTTTGTGGGCGAATACCTGCGACCGAGTAAAACCGATACCTCGAAAAAGAACAATTTCAGCCGGTTACTCACTTCGTTTATGGATACAGCTCGCCAGTCGACGCGACTTAGTGTTAACATGGCCGATATCGGCACACAAAATTTGCCGTTGGTTATCAAGGGCATCCAGGATACAGCATCTAAACTTTTTGATTCCTCCCAGTACGAGATTCATTTTACCGGTACAAGTATTACTTTCCTGGAGGGCAGCAGCTTCATCATTGGGGGATTGAAAGAAAGTATCCTGTGGGCATTTCTACTTATTTCAGCGTGCATGTTATACTTATTTAAATCAGCGAGGATCCTGGTCTGCTCACTAATCCCTAACCTGATCCCTTTATTAATCACTGCAGGCATCATGGGTTGGGCAGGTGTTCCTTTGAAACCCTCAACTGTTTTAGTTTTTAGCGTTGCCCTTGGAATTGCAATAGATATTACCATCCGTTTCCTTATAAATTACAAGCAGGAGTTGCCCGTTTACAACAACGACGTAGAGGCCACTGTTCGGGCGACCATCCGCAATACCGGTCTTAGCATTGTATACACTTCGCTTGTGCTGATTGCAGGCTTTGTCATCTTCTGCTTCAGCAGCTTTGGTGGCACTTTTGCACTGGGCTGGCTCACTTCCGTAACATTATTAATTGCGACCATTACTAATTTGGTTCTTCTTCCCGTCTTATTGTTAAACCTCCGCAGGAACAAATAAAATTTCAATTAGCCAAATCTCCCATATTTAGAAAATTTGTTAAACAAAAGGCAAAACATTTGGTTTGTTTGTGTTTTTAATGAAAATTTGCCCGCTGTTTAACAAACTTTTAAAATTAAGCAGCGTTATGACATTGTTAAATGTCATCATTATTCCGCCCTAACTCATCTCTGTTTAAAATTTTATCAAAACAAACAAAAGCGCTTATGAAGAAAGTATTTTACTTGTGCATGATACTCCTGTTTTCTACAGTGGGGTTTGCGCAAAACCGTACACTTACCGGGGTTGTACGAAATGCGCAAGGAGAGCCAATTCCCGATGCGTCGATTTTAGTGAAAGGTGCAAAGACTGGTACCAGCACAAAAGCAGATGGCACCTTTAGTTTATCAGTAAATCCAGATGCCAAAATTCTGACAATTTCTTCGGTTGGATCAGTTCCAAAAGACGTTACCATCGGATCGAGCAACAACCTTACCGTAGTCTTAGCAACGGAAGCTATGGACTTATTAGAAGTAGTTGTACAGGTACCCTATGGGACGGTTAAAAAAACCGCCTTTACAGGGTCTGAAAACACGGTTAGCTCCGCTTCAATTCAAAAACAACAGGTCACTTCTGTTTCAAAAGCTCTAGAAGGTTTAGTACCGGGAATCATTGCTACAAATGGTGGGGGTGCGCCAGGTTCAAATGCCGGAATCCTTATCCGCGGTGTTGGATCCATCAATGCCAGTAGTGCTCCTTTATACGTACTGAACGGAACTCCTTACGATGGATTATTGAATGCCATTTCTACAGATGACATCGAATCAGTAACAGTGTTGAAAGATGCTGCGGCTGCTGCGTTGTACGGATCCCGTGCTGCCAACGGCGTAATCATGATCACCACTAAAAAAGGTAAGAAAGGAAGAGGTGCAGTTGTTGCCAGTCTTCGTCAAGGTGTCATGAGCAGGGGCATACCTGAATATGACAGGGTTAATTCGCAACAATACTATGAATTGTTCTGGGAAGCTTATCGCAACGCCTACCTCGCTCAAGGTGATTCCCGCACATTAGCTGGAACAAAAGCCTCAAATGTTTTAACAGGACCAAGCGGCCTGGTTTACAATGCTTTTAATGTGCCAGGCGCTACGTTGGTTGATCCAACATCAGGCAAGTTAAACGCTAATGCTTCACTACTTTGGAACGAGCCTTGGGAAGATGCACTTTTCCGTAATGCCAACCGTACCAATGCAAATATCAACTTTTCAGGAGCCACGGATATGAGCGATTATTATCTCTCTGTCGGCTATCTGAATGAGGAGGGGATTGTAAGAAATTCCGGGTACAAAAGATATAATGCCCGCTTAAACGTAAATGTTACACCCACAAAATGGTTCAACGCAGGAATCAATCTTGATGGAGCCTATGGCGAAAGAAATGATGTGCCTAGTGGTGGAACAGCCACCACAAACCCATTTTATTTTACACGTCAAATGGGACCCATCTACCCGGTTTATCAGCATGACCCAATTACGGGGGCATTTGTTGATACGTTAGGACAGCACAAATTAGATTGGGGTGTTCCTGAGCAAATGGGTACTCGTCCATATGCTGGAAGGTCGAATTTAGTAGGATCTCTTGCTTTGGATGATCGTTCTTCCAACTTGATCAACGGTAACACGAATGCCTTCGCAGAAATTAAATTTTTGAGAGACTTCTCTTTCAAAACTATGCTGGGTATTAACCTGCAAGGTGATAGGAATACCGACTATCAAAATAATCAATATGGTGATGCTGCTCCAACCGTTCCAGGCGGACCTAATGGAGGTCGTTCCACGAAACGGTCTGATCAGCAGATTTCTCTTACTTCCAACCAGGTATTATCCTGGAGAAAGTCTTTTGGAGACCATAATGTAAGGGCGTTGGTAGGTCACGAAAATTATAAATATAAATTCAATAGAGTAGAGGCTAATTCATCCGGCTTCTTATTCCCTGGCCAAACAGAACTTGATAATGGAACGGCACCATTCAGTCCGGCAAGTTCTTACGAACACAACCACCGCATTGAAAGCTATCTCGCTAATATAAACTATGATTTCGACCAGAAATATTTACTGTCTGCGAGCTTCCGGACTGATGGATCATCAAGATTCCGTGATTCTGTACGTTGGGGTAATTTTTATTCCTTTGGTTTAGGCTGGAGGGTTTCTCAAGAGAAATTTTTGAGCAATATCAGCTGGTTGAACGAGCTCAAATTCAGGGCAAGTTATGGTGAGCAGGGTAACGAGAACATCGGTTTGTTTTATCCATACCGCAGTTATTATTATGCAAACGCAAATGGTACCTACTCAGGACCAACACGTCCTGCTAATGGAGATCTGCTTTGGGAGAAAAATAAAACAACCAATGTGGGTGTCGACTTCGCAGTGTTTAAAAACCGCCTGACCGGTACTGTTGAGTGGTTTAACAGGGTTTCTGATAACCTCTTATTTGATGTGCCATTGCCTCCATCCACCGGTTTTGCGAGCGTATACCAAAACATTGGCTCAATGAAGAACACCGGTATTGAGTTACAATTGGGATATAACGTTATAACCGGACGGAATTTTAATTGGAGAGTGGACCTGAACCTCACTCATTTCAAAAACGAGATCACGAAACTTCCGGCCAAACAGTCGGAAAAAGGTATTGTTAATGGAACGAAGAAATGGATGGTTGGAAAAAGCATTTTTGAATTCTGGCTTCCAGAATTCGCTGGTGTTGATGCGTCAAATGGAGATGCGTTATATTATAAAGATGTTCTGGGGGCTGATGGAAAGCCAGACGGAACACGGGTGCTGACAAACCTTTACAACCAGGGCTCTTTCTATTTTCATGGAACGGCGCTTCCTGATCTGAATGGTGGTGTCTCAAACTCTTTTAACTACAAAGGTTTTGATCTTTCTGTATTATTGACTTTCTCTTATGGTGGCCAGTTTTACGACGGAAACTATGCAAGCATCATGCACCGTGGGTCTGCAGGAACAGCGATTCATACAGATATTTTGCAAAGATGGCAGAAGCCTGGTGATGTTACAAATGTGCCAAGATTGCAGAACGCGATTGCAAACCAGGAAGGAGCTTCTTCACGTTGGTTAGTAGACGGATCTTGGGCTAACATCAAGAACGTGACATTAAGTTACACGTTGCCAAAAACTATAGTCAACAGGTTACATGTTGGCGGTTTGCAGGTTTTTGGAAATGTTGACAATGCCTGGTTATTTACGGCTAAAAAGGGAATGGATCCACAACGCGAGTTCAACGGAACAGCGGATGCATCTTATACTCCTTTCCGGACTATCAATGTAGGCTTCACAGTTAACATCCTATAAAATATAAATAAGTCGAAATATGAAAAAGATAATATTATATATCTGCCCGCTTATATTGCTCTTCGTAGTTGGGTGCAAAAAAGATTACCTGGAAACGGTTCCCAGTAATGGTGTGACTGAAAAAGAAATTTTCAGCAAGCTTACCACCGTCTACGCTGCGTTGGATGGTGTTGTTAAAGAGCAATTTGCTTATGGTATCGGTGCAAGCACCGGTCACGATAATTTTGGACAGAAATCTTTTGATCTGCAGAACGACCTAATGGGCAACGATATGGTTGTTCATAGCCAGGGTTATGGTTGGTTCAATACAGACTATAATTTGTCTGAATGGGGAAGGGCGACGGACGGACGCCAATCAGATAATGCCTGGTATTTTTATTACGATGTGATCAAACAAGCCAATGGTATTATTAATAACATTGATTTCGTGCAAGATGCGTCGGCCTCAGAAAAGGAATCTGTGAAAGGCCAGGCGCTAGGCCTGCGTGGCTATGCTTATTACTACCTTATCAATTACCAACAACAAACCTATAAAGGCAATGAAAGTAAACCCGGTGTTCCAATCTACACCGAAGTGTCTACTGAAGGCAAGGCAAGGGGAACTGTGAAAGATGTGTATGATCAAATAATTGCTGACTTCACTTTGGCAGAAACTTTACTTACCGGAAAAACACGTACGTCCAAAGCAAACATCGATGTTACGGTTGTACAAGGTTTTCGTGCAAGAGTTGCTCTCGTAATGGAAGACTGGGCAACGGCTGCCGCTTATGCTAAAAAGGCCCGTACCGGGTATCCATTGATGGTCGGGGACGAATACCTGGCAAAAACGGCGTTTTCATCAGTTGCTACGCCTGAATGGATGTGGGGGTCAATTATACCGGCCGACCAGGCGACCATTTATGCCTCATTCTTTTCACACATCGATATCTCTACTGGCGGATATGCTGCATTGGGCGGACAAAAGAAAATTACCAAGGCTCTTTACGATCAAATCAATATTGACGACGTCAGAAAAAAAGCATTCAGAACACCGGGCACAGGAACTACTTCAAATCCTGATTACAATCAGCTCAAACACCGCGTTCCGGTTGCAGGAAACTGGGCTGCAGATTACTTATACATGAGGTCTTCCGAGATGTACCTGATTGAAGCTGAAGCGTTGGCCAGGCAATCTCAAGATGCGGCAGCAAGAACTGTATTGGAAGCATTGATCAAAACCAGGTTCCCAGCTTATAGCGCAGCTGGTTTTAGCGGCGCGGCTTTAGTAAGTGAAATTATACTGCAACGGAGAATTGAATTGTGGGGCGAAGGTTTTTCTTTAATGGACATCAAACGTTTTGGACAAGGTTTAAATCGTGCAACTGGGGCTGGTAACCACGGTGCACCTAGCTTCGATCCTGGTGTTTATACGACATCTCCCGCTGACCCAAGATTTTTGATGAGGGTTCCTCAGAGAGAATTAGATAATAACACAAATATGTCTCCAGGCGACCAGAATCCTTAAAATTTAGATCTACAAACGCCTGTTCTCAAATCATTAAATGCATACAATGAAGAATATATTTAATAAATTTTTCGTGGGAGGATTATTGCTCCTCTCAATAGCTTCCTGCAAGAAGAACAATCTTGTGGTAGATAAAGACCCTTTGATTCCGTTAGAAGCCGCAAGGTTCCTGATGGTGCCGACAGCATCCAATAATTATTACAACTTCAATATTTTGGAAGTGCCTGCTCCCGGTTCAGTTTTCAGCATTCCAATTGGCGTCACTACAGTTTCTAACGTTGACCGGAAAGTTAGTTTTACCTACACAAGTAATAAAGCTACCGCGGGAACTCAATACACAGCACCAGCTGAAATCACAATTAAAGCCGGTTCAACGATTGACACGTTGCGAATACAGGGTTTGTTTGCTGGTTATAATACCGGAAGGATTGATACATTGAAAATCAAAATAGCATCCGGGACAGGGTTCATAAATAAAAATTCCTACCAGGATTCACTAATGCTGATCATGAAGAAGACCTGCCCGGTTGTAGTGGCAGATCTGGCAGGAGATTTCGAAGTCGTGAGAGATGGTTGGGCTGATTATTCGGTAGGTGATATTATCCCGCTAACCGTGAGTGGCGACACAATCATGTTTAAATACCTCGCTTCGGCAGCTCTACCTATTAAAATTGTCGTTAATACTGCTACTGGCGTTACTTCAGTTGCGAAGCAGGTTTACGGAAGATATGGAGCAACAGAAGTGTTCTCAGCTCAAAGTGTGGCTGGTAGTGCAGAAAATTTTGTGAATCCTTGTGACAAAATAGTAAGTGTTGAATTAAATCATACATCTCCCCTGGGAAACTATGGGAACTATGTTATACGGCTTAAGAAGTTATAAAAAAAAATACGAACTAAATCTAGGAGGCTAATTCCCATGGAGCTAGCCTCTTTTATTTAATTAGTGTCATACTGGATTCTGCAATAAGTTGCTAAAACCGGCGTTGTTATCACTTAATCAACCTCAACCCTCCAACAAATCGCCTAGATATTAAAAACAAACTGTTAAAAATTTGGAAGTTGTCGCTTTCAGAACTGAATAAAAGCCGGTTTCTCGAAGCAGTTGTTAATTATATTTGAATATTAAACCAAAACATGCACATGAGAAAATTGATTGTATTAATTACAGTTGCTATGGCATTTATGTTGCCGGCAATTGCGCAGGATCGATCCGTGAGCGGGCGAATCACAGATGAAAAAGGAACCCCACTCCAGGGTGTTTCGGTGACTTCCCCGGATGGAAAATTTGGAACGCAGACCGATGCAGACGGAAACTACAAGCTGACTATTCCCCCAACAGTAACCACCTTATCTTTTTCTACAGTAGATTTCGTTCCCGTAAGTCGTTCATTAGGTAAATCTGCAGAACTCAGTTTTTCGATGACCAGCACAGATAAAAGTCTGTCAGAAGTTGTCGTAGTTGGATATGGTACACAGCAGAAGAAATCTTTTACAGGTTCTGCTTCAAAAGTAGATGTAAAACAATTTGCTAACCTCGTTACACCTTCGGTAGATAAGCAATTAGCTGGCCGTGCGGCTGGTGTCCAGGTTTCTAACCAGGGTGGATCAGTTAATACTCCAGCCAGGATACGCGTTCGG
>JAURWD010000089.1 GCA_030655145.1 Ferruginibacter sp. | reverse complement strand
AGTCTGTTTACTTTTTTTTCTTAGATAAAAAAAAGTAAGAAAAAAAATCAAGGTCAAAAAAAATGGCTCCGCCTTTTTTGACCGGCCCGCCCACGACAGTTTAAATGACGTGTCATGGATCGGTTGAAGCTTCTCAACAAGTATCAGTGACCTTTATAGGTTTCAACAGGTTTACCTCATCAACTCGTTTTTGATTCCAGGCTTCGGTTGAAAAGTTTGACAAGATTCGAAAATCCTTACTACCGCTTTTACCAGTGACTTCTTCTTGACTTTGTTGCCCTCCTACATCTCATTCATTAGTAGTGCGAACAACTTCTGAAAACAAATCAGAATGGTAACCAAACCACGAGAAAATTTCAAAATGAATGAATTGCGGAATTTGACTCTGCATTTCTATAACCAGTCGTTGCATAAGGCGCATCTTTCGGTTCGGTGACGACGAAGTCGGCATTGAAAACATCGAGAGCAGCGAGATTTTTCAAAGAAGCGCAAGCAGCAGCGTTGCAATTAAGTCCCGATGCATCGGGACAGAGGCGAATGCGATGAATTGAAAACTTTAACCAACAAGGAAAACACAAAAACCAACAAGAAATAAAAGAAAACAAGAGTAACTAAGTGCAACAATTTGACTCTGCATTTCTATCACCAGTCATTGCATAAGGCGCATCTTTCGGTTCGGTGACGATAAAATCGCGATTGAAAATATCAAGCGTAAGCGAAATTTTCAGAGAAGCGAAAGCAGTGCCGTTGCAATTACGTCCCGATGCATTGGGAGGGAAGAGGCGAATGCGCTAAAGCAAATAGTGTATCGGAAACAACTTTGGTAGTAACAACAAAAAGTCAATGAGTGTAACCATTGACTGTGCACTGACGCAATGCCTCAAAACGAATGAATAACAGCTACCATTACACGAAGCCGTAAGGAAACACGGTTTCCCTGGAACACAGGAAACACTCAACTATTCAGGCAAACCAGTTTGTTCTATTGGTTGATCAGCTTCCTCTTCGGGATCCCCATCTACCTTTTTGCCTTTCTGGCTTTCCTGGTCAAACTGAACCTTATCCTGCGAAGTTTCTTCGCCCGGGGCTTTGTCTACTCCGTCTGGCCCATGTGTTTTACCGGTGTATGGCGTGGTGTTGTCTTCGTGTTCTTTTTTATCTTCCATCTGGAATAGTTAACATTGATGTATACCTGACAGTGCCAATGTTGTGCCAAGAAATACCACCTCGATCAACAGCACAACTTCAACGATGCTGCTTGCAATTTTTGATGCTATCTGCAACTTAAAAGTATCAGCGACAAAACTGTAAATAAGCAAGAATTGCGTTTTTTAAAAATCGCGGTTTGCTTGCATCGGCAGGCAACATTGTGTAGTTTAAGATCCTAAACTAAGTTATTATGGCAGTCATTTTAATTACAGGATGCAGTACTGGTATTGGTTACGCCACCGCGTTAACACTTGCCCGAGGTGGGCACACCGTTTATGCGAGCATGCGGGATCCAGGCCGATCACCTCAATTAAAAGAAACCGCTGAACAAGAAAAATTAAATCTCACCACCTTACCCATCGATGTCCTCGACCCGGGATCCATTACGGATGCGGTGACCGGGATCCTTGCTAAAGAAAAACATGTTGACGTACTGGTCAACAACGCCGGAGTGGGCGCCTGGGGCTCGGTTGAAGAGTTGGAAATGGATTTGTTCCAGAGAGACATGGACACCAATTATTTTGGAACCGTCCGATGTATCAAAGCTGTATTACCAGGTATGCGGGAGCGTCGGGCAGGAACTATTATTAATGTAACCTCGGTTGCGGGAAGACTTTACTCAAATTTCCATGGAGGCTATTGTGCTTCAAAAGCCGCCGTAGAAGCCTTGTCTGAGTCACTGGCGCAGGAAGTCGCTCCGTTCAACATCAAAATTGCGATCGTTGAACCCGGTATCGTGGAAACGCCCATCTTCTCGAAGATCAATTCCTATCCCGACCAGATGTTGTATCCGAATCTGAAGCGTTACATGTCGATATTCACAGCGTCGCTGGAAAATCATGTACAACCTTCCGTGGTTGCGGATGTGATCAACGACATCGTTGCGGGAAAATCTGACCGACTGCGCCACCCTGCCGGACCAGATGCCGTTCCATTACTTAACTGGCGCTCATCCACCCCTGATGAAGAGTGGGTAAACTCGGTCAACATCGACGACAAAACCTGGATTGAAAATATGGAGCAAAACATGGGCTTGCAAGTAAGAAAATATATGGAGGCACCCCAAATGCCGGTGTTTCATTAATAGCTTAAACAGGATCAACATAAAACAGGAACCCTGCTGTAAAAAGCAGGGTTTCGTTTTTAGACTTTTGCCTTGATATGTTTGAGAAAAACAGGGAGCTGCTTTTCATCGTCTTCGTACAGGATCAACTTTTTATCAGCGGAGTACAAAAACAGCGACGGGTATTTGCGCGGCTTAAATTTATTAATGAATTCATTCTGGTGATCGCGGAGAATGGTCACACTTTTTTTGGTTAGCAAATTAGGCGCTTGTTGCTTCAAAAAAGCGCGGGTTTTTGCTGGGTCGTCCAAAGTCAATAAATAAACCGCGGCATTGTTCAATTCGGTGTGATGACTGTTAAGGAAATTGATTGCATGGCGACAATGATCGCACTCGGTGTCGAAGAAAATAAAGAACAATTTTTTGCCGGTTGCTAATTGCTTATTGGTGAAATAGCTTTTGTCCTGCCGCGCAAATTTAAATTCCGGGATGGTCGCTGCGGGCACCTGTGCTACAGCACTTCCTGATATCATTAACAACACCAATACACTCAACTTCCATTTCATACCTGTAACCATTGTGACCTTCAAAGTTTGAGGGGCAAAGATCATTTATTTTCCCTGCGCTTTCAATTTTCTGTACGACAGTTTCTGGATGGTTGTGCTACCAGGCGCTTTCAGCGTAAACTTATTGTAAGTTTTGTTGGGGAAGAACAAGGCCGTCAACACGGACAGGCCGTCGTCTCCTAACAACTCTACGGAACCAATATCCAATACCAGGCTCATGTTCATCGTTGCGCCAACTGCCAGGCGAGGTGCCACTGATCGGCTGGCAAAATCTTCCTGGAAATTTAATTTTCCTGACTTCGTACGATCGATGTAATATTCATTCTTCGCTTTATCGTACCCTATAAACAGTTCTTCACCGAGATTGTTTGACAAAACAAGGGAAAGATCCCCAGCCTTAATTCCGCTTAAATCGAGGCGGCAAGGAAGGCTAATGTTTTTTACTTTCGTCGCGAGATCGAGGCGTTTGTTAACAACAACATTTTGCGCAACCACAGGTGCTGACTCAAGCTTACTGATCTCTTTTGCCCATTCAGAAGCAAGAAATATTTTATCTCCCACTTGTTTTAATTTCAATTCCCGCGGCAAGGTCATTGCGCCTCTCCATTTTTCTGTCGGCACTTTGTTTGCGTACAGCCAATTGTTCATCCAACCAATTAACACCTTCCTGTCGCCAGTGTTGAAGAAGGTTACTCCGGCGTAATTGTCGGGCCCATAATCCATCCAGCGGGTATCCGTGTGCGCTTCTTTAAAAGTTGTGCCGTCAAAGTCACCAATGAAGTATTGCGTGACCGATCCTTTATTAGGACCGCCGGGATTAATGCTCACCAGCAACACCCACACTTTTTTTCCATTATGATCCAACTGAAATAAATCAGGGCATTCCCAAACACCACCGTGTCCACCGAGCTCGGCGCCGAACTCACTTTCTTTTTTCCAGTCTTTCAAATTTGGGGAAGAATAAAATGTGATCCGATCTTTTGTCGCAAGCGTCATCACCCATTTCTTGCCGGCTTCGTACCAACTAACTTTTGGATCGCGAAAATCGGTGATACCCGGATTCGGAACAACGGGATTGCCGGCATACTTGGTCCAGGTTTTACCATCATCCAGGCTATAAGCGAGGCTCTGGTTTTGAAATTTATTACTCGTCTTTTCCAGTTCAGCATTGTGATGTGTAAAAATCGCGACCAGCGGCATTTTTCCATCTTTTCCAAAGCCGGAAGTATTATTAATATCCGCGACCGTACTGCCCGAAAATATCATTCCAAGACTATCAGGATATAACGCAATCGCTTCTTCCTTCCAATTAACCATGTCCTTGCTGGTGGCATGTCCCCAATGCATCGGGCCCCAGATGGTACTTGCAGGATGGTATTGAAAAAACAAATGATAAATGCCTTTATGATATACCATCCCGTTAGGATCATTGATCCAATTTGCCTTCGGCGAGAAATGTACCTGGAGCCGGTGTTCCTCCTGGTTCGTCATTGAAGTTTGCCCCTTACTGCAACTCGCTGACAACAACAATATGGTGCATTGAAAAAAGAAAATTAACATGCTGCGTTTCATATGTGCTTCGTTTTTTTAGATGAGAAAGTCGATTTTAATTACTTTGCTTTTGATGCCTGGTTTATAAGTAAGGATTTTAAAAATAGCTGTTTTCAACTGCAAAATAAGAAGGAAGCTTCCGCCTCCTCCGTGTTATGTTTGCGTCTTTCATTTGTAAAACTCATGGACAACAACTTACCAAGCAACAGCTGTTTCATTTCAGTTACTGTCGATTGCCAGTCGGTCCTCACTATAAAACTAATAACCGGGATTTTGTTTATACAATCCATTGGTAAACGTGATCTCTGACTGTGGCACAGGCAGGTACTCATCTCTGCCTGCTGTGAATTTGGCAGTGGTTAAAAAAGAACGTTTTGTTTTCTCTACCGAGAGATACGCGTTTAACGTTTGTTCTGCGATACCCCACCTAACCAAATCGAAGAAACGTGAACCTTCAGTCGCAAACTCCAGCCTGCGCTCCCATTGCAAGGCCATGCGTGCAAAATCTTTTGACCAACCCGCAGCATATTCTTTTACGTTATAGTTGGAAGCAAAACTGCCGTCCACTTTTTTTAACCTGCCCGTACTCGCACCGGCTCTTTTACGGATGGCATTGATCAGGGGCAACGCTTTATCCTGCTGCCCCAGTTCGATATAGGCTTCCGCCAGGATAAGCATGATGTCGTCAAGCCGGAGAATATCATAATTTTTCGCGGTGCCCATAAATGGCCCAAGCTTAAAGTAAGAGGCACTGTTGGCCAACTGCTGGTAACGCATGCTGTGAAAATTGCCGTATACACCTGCATCCCGCACCCAGCTATTGCTGAACGGTTTGGTGTTGTCATATTTGTATGGATGCCCGTCAATTCCAACGGTGTGGTCCAGGCGGGGATCTACCGTAGCTGTCGCCAGGTCAACATTTGCATTGTTGAAGCTGAGAAATTTTGGCAGTCCATCTGCATCTGTACTGTGCGCATTCACCAGGTTCTGGCTGGGTGCATGAAAACCACAGCAACCATATTGGGGGGCACCATGCGGGTAATTTAGGCCGTCTTCAAAACTCAAGCGGCCTGCACTTGTCCCGTCATTTATGGTGAACTGGATCGCGAAAATTGACTCCGGGCCATTCTCAAATTCAGGTAAAAAGTTTTGGGCGATGTCATTGCTCAAAGAATACTTACCAGAGGCGATAACGGCCTCGGCCAGGGTAACAACTTCCTGCAATCTTGCCTGGCTGATGCTGGTCACTTTATGTTGCTCATTTTGCTCATAAGCCTGGTACAGACGCAGTTTGGCGAGATAGCCCTGGGCTGCAAGTTTGCTGGCCCTGCCGATCAATAATTGTTGGGCAGGTAAATTGTCGATGGCGTATTGAAAATCCGCCGCGATCCTGTTCCAGGCTTCATCGTTCGCCAGCGTATTGGAAGTCTTCAGGATCTCTTCATCGGATGCTGTTTCATCAAAGATTGGAACATTCTTGTACAGCAATTTCATGGTGAAATAACTATGCGCCCGAAGAAATTTTAATTCGGCCAGTCGTTCATTTTTCTTTGGAAAAACAGCGGCGTCCAGCGTGTTCACAGCCCTTAGTGCGACATTAGCGCGGGAGATGGACTTGAAAAGATTTTGCCAGCTACGGGTAACGAAGGCCCCCATGGTTGGAGTGACCAGGTTATAATGTTCCATGGCATCGATCTCTCCTACATCGCCGGTACCGCCGCCTCCTTTGTAAGCATCATCGGAACGTACACTTCCATATGCCCAGTTAGAATAGATAGGCCCGATCATGTCGCCGTTACCGATGGCAGCGTAAGCCGCGGTTACTAAACCTTCAATGGCTTCCGGTGAGGTTAGATCCGAGGAAGACAACACACCTGTGGGTGTGTAATCAAGCGCCTTTTTGCAAGAGCTTCCCAATAAGCCTGCTGCGATAAAAACAGCTATTAATATTTTTTTCATGTTATTAGTTTTTGAAATGAATTAGAAGGATGCGTTGATACCGAGCGTGAATGTTTTTGGAATGGGCACTGGGTCCAAATCAATTCTTTCCGGATCGGGGCTTAAGTAGCTATTGCTCTTGAACCAGAATAAATTGTCCGCCATGGCGAAAATGCGCAGCCTTGAAAAGACCTTGTTTGGCGCAATATTGTAACCTAGCTGAATATTCCTCATCTTGAAATAAGAGGTGCTGACAATAAAGTAATCCGACGTGCGACCTTCGTTGTTGTTGTCTTTAAGCGTAGTTGCCGGCACATTTGTATTGGTGTTAGTTGGCGTCCATCCCTGGAATACGCCGGGCCCAACATTTTCGCGGCTTCTCATAAGGTTGTTAAAAACCGTGTACACATCAAATCCTTTGCGGCCTGCAATGCCTGAACCAAATACGGAAAGGTCAAACTTTTTATAATTCAGATCGATCCGGGTACCATACTCCAGTTCTGGTAAACTGGTTCCGATCCAGGTTCTGTCCAGGTCATTGATGGTTCCATCATTGTTGATATCCACGTAACGGATCCGGCCAGGACCTGCACCGATCTGCGTAGGCGCTTTGTCCACCTCGGCCTGTGATTGAAACAATCCATTTGTTTTATAACCAAAAATGTCAAACTGGGAATGACCAATGATGGTGTTGTCGAGGTTGCCTGCATAAGCGGGGCGAACATTCTCAGGCAGTTCGGTGATCTTATCCCTGAAGTGTGCAAGATTAAC